>JANPGT010001040.1:0-5609 GCA_031424135.1 Chitinophagaceae bacterium | reverse complement strand
GGTTGGCTGCTGCCGTTGCTGAAATATTAAAAGCAAAAACGCCGCAGGCCTAAGCGGCCGTATTTTGCCGTATACTAAAATTAATGAGTGCTGCGCTATTGTTGCTATTGAGGCAGCAGCTGTGATTGGCGATGCAGTAACGATCGCCGTTCCCTAAAATCATATTGTGTCAGTGCACATTTGAATGCAACAAATAATTACCTTCCTGCTTACAAAACAACTGCAATGAAAAAAATATTCCTGTTGGCGGCGCTGGCCGCTTTTGGTACTGCCTCCGGTCAGGCCCTGTCAAAAGCTGAGCAAAAAATGCTGGCCGGTATAGACGCTTCCATGCCCGCAACGCTGCAGTTATTAAAAGAATCGGTGGATATCAACAGCGGCACTTTCAATATTGCCGGCGTGCAAAAAACAGGTGAACTGTTTGCAAAAGAACTCAGGGCACTGGGCTTTACCGTTAGCTGGTTGGCCATGCCGGATTCAGTAAAAAGGGCAGGCCACCTGGTGGCGGTACGCAAGGGAAAAAAAGGTAAAAGACTTTTGCTGATTGGGCATCTTGATACCGTTTTTGAACCCTCTATGCCACCCAACCCCTTTACCATGCTCAGCGACAGTTCCGCTACCGGACAGGGTGTAAACGATATGAAGGGAGGTGATGTGCTGGTGATTGCTGCACTGAAAGCAATACAGCAGCAGCAATTGCTGGACAATACCAGCATTACCGTTTATTTTACCGGTGACGAAGAAAATGCCGGCGAACCCCGCAGTGTAAGCCGTGGCGATTTTATTGAAAGAAGCAAACAGCACGATATAGCGCTGGCATTTGAAGGCGCTACTGGTCTCAACATTGCTGCTACGGCACGCCGCGGCGCCAGCGAATGGAAACTGGAAGTAGCTGCAACACAGGCCCACTCCTCCGGTATATTTGGAAAAGCAGGATACGGCAGCATCTATGAGGCAGCACGCATTATAAACAGCTTCCGCGAAAAATTAAGCACCCAACCCTTCCTTACATTCAACCCTGCGTTGTTTCTTGGTGGTTCAGATATCCAGTATGATGCGCTGGCACAGAAAGGTACTACTGTCGCCAAAACAAATATCATTTCACCCAAAACCGTAGTCATAGGCGACCTGCGTTTTCTTACAGAAGCACAAAAGGAAAATGCCCGCGATACCATGCGCATGATTGCCGCAGCACACCTGCCCGGCACTGATGCCAGCATCAGTTTTATGGACGGTATTCCATCAATGCCACCTACACCCGGCAATGATTCATTGGTGAAGGTGCTGAGTGGCATAAGTACTGCATTGGGTTATGGTGAAGTTGCAGCCGGCGATCCCGGTCAGCGCGGTGCCGGCGATATCTCCTACATTGCCGCTAACCTGGATTGCCTTGATGGGCTGGGTGCATCCGGGAAAGGCGCCCACGCGCCGGGCGAAATCATTAACCTTACAGAATATCCAAAATTGATAAAGCGGACTGCTTTGCTGATCTACCGGTTAACAAGATAACACCGGACGTTTTTTTAGCCATACCAAAAAATACTTTGAATTTTAGCGTACCTTTTTTACTGCACCGGGCGAAAATAGATAGGCTGTTTTTTTATCAGCTGCTGGCACCAGTTGATTATGGGAATTTTGATTGTACGGTTTTGGCTCCCCGGGTGGATTAGCGTCATTTGTCATACCGGGTTTCATGGAACCATATAAAAATAAGGAACTGACAGACATTGCCAGCCCTACCCCTATACACAATTCTTTCATTTCTTTTAACTGTTTCATACGTACTGATTGAGTGGATAATAACTGCCCGGGCCCAATTAATATGCCATTCCCCAGTCTGCAGGGCATACAAATTTCAACAACTGCCGTAACCCTTTACCTGCGGGCTGTAACAGCTGTCAGCAAATTTTACCTATGTATTGTTGATTTGGCCTGTTGAGCAATTCAGTCCCTGTATGGGACAAACGCAGCTGCAAAAAAGACCACATAATATGTAAATAAATACACGAACTGGTTGGCAGCGCCGATGCACAAAAGCTGCGTGGGTTGATATAAATAAAAGTTAAGAAGGGATTTTGCAGATACGTTCAACTTCCTGCCAGGAAAGCTTCAGATCAGTTTATCTGGTGTTACGGGCAATTCCCTCACCCTTATACCACATGCATTGTAGATGGCATTGGCTACCGCCGCCGCCACCCCAATCAATGAAATTTCTCCAATACCCTTGGTGCCTACAGGGTTAATGATGGGATCCGGCTTGTCTATAAAAATGGCTTCTATGGGTGGAATATCCGCATTTACAGGTACATGGTAGTCGGCGAAGTTGCCATTTACCAGGCGGCCATAACGGTCGTCTATCACCGCTTCTTCCGTCATTACCATACCAATACCCCCCACCGCGCCACCAATCATCTGGCTGGCAGCTGTTTTGTGGTTCACAATTTTGCCCGCATCCACCGTAGCTACTATTTGGGCAATCTTAACTACCCCCGTTAAAGGGTGCACCAGTACCCTTGCAAAATGCGCTGAAAAAGAATAGAGGGAGTATTTTTTTGCTTCCTCACTGCCCAGCGATTCCTGGGTTATTTCCAGCTCCGGCAATTGCAGCTGCTGCAACACGGCGGCGTAATCAATGGCATCGGTGCTGGTTTCCGGCTTGCCCGATAAAGTATATAATTTCTTTTTAAGTGCAACACACGCATCGTATACGGCAGAACCAACAGAAGATACCGTAGCAGAACCGCCCTGTGTGGGTGCCATGGGGAAAGCAGAATTGCCCAGTTCAAAATTTATTTTGTCTGCCGGAAGTCCTAATGTATCTGCCGCAATGATGACCATAGCAGTGGCAGTACCGGGTCCAATATCGCTGGTGGCGCTTTGAATATTCACCGTACCACCGGGCAGTAGTTTTATTTTTGCCAGTGCACGTGAACGGTAGGCACCAAAAGCACCGCAACCTATGCCATAGCCTTCCAGCCAATCGCCCTGCTTTATACTGCCGGGCTGTTGAGCACGGTTTTTCCAGCCAATACGTTCCGCCCCCAGCTGGTAACATTCTTTCAGGTATTTGCTTGACCAGGGAAGATTTTTTTCGGGATCCGTTGCAGCGTAATTTTTCAGGCGCAGTTCAATCGGATCCATTTTCAATGCATAGGATAATTCGTCCAGCGCCGACTCCAGCGCAAACGAGCCAGTGGCTTCTCCGGGTCCGCGCATGGGCGCAGGTACACCCACATTAAGCGGCACTACCGTATAGCGCGTGTTTACATTGGGACAGTCGTATAAAAACCTGGAAACATTTACCGAACGTTCTGTAAATTCTTCATACACGGCCGTCTGCGATTGCGATTCATGCGTAATGCCCAGCAGTTTTCCATCAGCCGTTGCGCCAATGCCCATTTTCTGCACCGTCAGCGGCCGGTATCCTACCAAGGTAAACATCTGCTCGCGTGTAAGGGTGAGCTTCACAGGGCGTTGTACCATTTTTGCCGCCTGCACCGCAGCAATCTCATGTGGCCAGGTACGCAGCGACGATCCAAAAGCACCACCCACAAAACGCGAATTGATCTGTACGTTTTTCTCCTCCAGTCCAAAAGCATTGGCAATGGCCCTTTGGGAACTGATAACTCCCTGCGATTTTGTATACAGTGTTACTTTATCATCTGCCTGCCAGAACGCGGTAGTAACATGCAGCTCCATGGGGTTGTGCATCTCCGAAGGCAACAGGTATTCCGCTTCAATCTTCACCGGTGCAGTTTTCCATTCATCCGCTTCTCCACGCACATAATCTTTGTATTTGCCCTGGTTGGGTACTACCGCCTTGTCCCTGTTTTTTTTGAAATTGGTTTCAAATGATTTTTTATCATATTTCGCCTTCACCAGGCTGGCGGCATAGGTAGCTCTTTCAAAAGTATCGGCCACTACCAATGCAATGGGCTGACCGTTAAAATAGACTTCTTTGTCGTTGAATAATTTTAACCCGCGCACCGGGTTCTTTGCGCCTTCCTGGAAGCCGGGTACTTTGGGCGCATTAAATGCGGTTATTACCTGTAATACCCCGGGCGCTGCCAGGGCTGCCTTTGTATCAATGGCAATGATACTGGCACTGGTTACCGATGCAGGTACCAGTACGCCGTAGACAATACCCGGTACTTCGTATTCGCCTGAATACTGTGCACCGCCGGTTACTTTTAACCTGCCGTCTATGCGGTCCATCTTGTCCCCAATTGCATTTTTTTTCATGGCCTGTAAAATTATTTGCCGACTGGGCGGATGATTACTGGTGTTTATAATGCTGAACTTTTCCAGCGCTTACAGTAGCGCCTGCACCACTGGGTTATTAAACTGCTGCAGCGGCAGTTTTCAAAGCCTGCAGTATACTATTGGGTGCCAGCTTCAATTTAAATTGATTGTGTTCATATGCTTTGGCCCCTTCCATGGCAATAGCTGCGGCCTGTTTAAAAACCGCATCACCGGGTGTTTTGCCTTTCAGGTATTTTTCAGCGGCCGTTAAGCGCCATGGCTTATGCGCAACCCCACCCATGGCAATTGCTGCGCCGGCAATGGTATTGTTCTTTACAGACAATGCCGCCGCTACTGATACCAGCGCAAATGCATAGGATGTACGATCACGTACCTTCAGGTAATGCACGTTTTTATTGAAAGCAGCAGCCGGCAGTTCTACCGCCGTAATCATTTCTGTTTTTTGCAGGTTATTGTCAAGCTCGGGATGATCACCCGGCAGTCGGTGAAAATCTGCAAACGGCAGGCTGCGGCTGCCTTTACTACCGGTAATGAACACCCGCGCATCCAGCGCTGTCATGGCCACATTCATATCACTGGGGTTAACGGCAATGCATTTGTCGCTGGCGCCAAACAGCGCATGCATGCGGTTATAACCTTGTATGGCAGCACAGCCGCTTCCCGGGTTGCGTTTGTTACAGGGCATCAGCGTATCAAAAAAATAAGGGCAACGGGTGCGCTGCATCATATTGCCGCCCACTGTAGCCATATTTCTTAATTGGGGGGAAGCGCCTGCATTGATGGCCATTGCCAGCAGGGGATATTTTTCTTTTACCAGCGGATGTTCCGCCACCTCTGCGTTTGTGGCCAGCGCACCAATGCGCAAACCACCACCGGGCAGTGCTTCTATTTTTTTTAATGGCAGCGGGTTGATATCAATCAGTCTTTCCGGTGCCACCAGGTGCATCTTCATCAGGTCGATAAGATTGGTACCTCCTGCCAGTAATTGTGCACCCGGCTCTTTGGCCAGTGTTTTTACGGCAGTTGTTATATCGGTGGATCTTGTATACTGAAACTGGTTCATGACAGTCCTCCTTTTTTTACGTCCTGGATAGCGTTTACAATATTGGGATAGGCGCCGCAGCGGCAGATATTTCCGCTCATAAATTCCCTGATGTCTTCTTCAGAATTGGCATGCCCTTCATTGATACAGGCGATGCCACTCATAATCTGCCCCGAAGTACAGTAGCCGCACTGAAAGCCATCGTGCCGGATAAAAGCTTCCTGCATGGGATGCAGTTTTTTTCCATTGGCCAGCCCTTCAATGGTGGTAATCTTTTTTCCTTCATTGGTGACTGCCAGGCTCA
>JANPGT010001039.1:0-2017 GCA_031424135.1 Chitinophagaceae bacterium | reverse complement strand
CGTTCCATCAGTATTATAAAATGACTACATTCGGTTTCATAAAAATTAATCCATGTCTTCTACCCAGCGCTATCTTGCTTTAGATGTATTCAGGGGGCTTACCATCTGTTTTATGATTATTGTAAACACTTCCGGTAACGGGCCTACTACCTTTGCTCCCCTGCAGCATGCGGCATGGCATGGATTTACCCCAACAGATTTGGTCTTTCCTTCGTTTTTATTTGCCGTCGGCAATGCCATGAGTTTTGTAATGCTGAAGTGGCAGACAAAATCACAGGCGGAAGTGGTCACAAAAATCCTGAAGAGAACATTGCTGATATTTTTACTGGGCTACCTGATGTACTGGTTCCCCTTTTTTAAGCTTGATAAAGCCAATCATATTCTTCCTTTTCCCATCAGCCAGACAAGGATACTGGGGGTATTGCAGCGCATTGCACTTTGCTATGGTATTGCTGCTTTTTTGTTTTACTACCTGAAACCCAAAACGGTGGTTGTTATCAGCGCCGGGCTGTTGCTTTTGTATTGGGGACTGCTGGCGTGGCTGGGCGAACCCGGTAACGAATATTCCATGGCCGGAAATTTCGGAATGGTGATTGACAAGCTGCTATTGGGCGAAGCGCATATGTACCACGGCGAAGGCATTGCTTTTGAACCCGAAGGTTTGTTAAGCACGCTGCCTTCCATTGGCAATGTGGTAGCGGGTTTTATGGTAGGTCGTTTTATTCAGCAGAAGGGCAATAGCTATGAAATGCTCACCAAATTGCTGTTGGCAGGCGCGGTATTGCTTTGTATTGCTTTCTGCTGGAACTACCTGCTGCCAGTGAACAAAAAATTATGGACCAGTTCTTTTGTATTGTATACCGTGGGCCTGGATTGCCTGATACTGGCGGCTGTTGTGTATACCATTGAGTTCCTCAACAAGCGCAGCTGGACGCCATTCTTTGAAGTGTTTGGCAAAAACCCCCTGTTTATTTATTTACTGAGCGAAGTAGGCGCCACCATCCTTTACATAATTCCTGTTGGCAAAATATCTTTATTCAGCTGGTTGTACAGGCATGTTTTCAGCCTGGCCGGCGCTTATACCGGGGCCCTTTTATTTGCCATTGCATGGATGCTGTTTTGCTGGCTGGCAGGGTATATCATGGATAAGAAAAAAATCTACGTACGCGTATAGGTCTACCACAGAGGTAGTGGAGGTCTTTCACGGAGGTAAGCGAGCAATATTTGGCCAGGATTACGCGATAATTAAAATACGTTCAAATTGTTTGCCCAAAACTGCAGTTGTTCACTATAGAAGAGGACACTTCTGCGCTCCTCAGAGAAAAACCTCTTTTACCGCTGTGGCAAAAAAAACACGCTGCCAGGCGTGTTCCTTGCCCAACAATTTAAAATGGTTTTTTCTGACCGGTGCGCGTTGCACTATTTGTCTGAAAATCACCTGCGTAAATCAGCGTCAGTTTAGACTCATCAAAATACTTGCGCAGGGCAGCATTTACTGTAGCCAGGTTCAGGGCCTTTACCTTGTTTTCAAAACTGGTAAAATCATCCAGGCTGCGGTCATCGCGTAAATAACTGCGTAGTATGCCCGCCAGCGCACTGTTCAGTCCAAGTATGGTTTTATTCTGTTGCAGCCAGCTGTTTACAGACTTTTTCAACTCATCTTCTGTAAAGCCTTCACTGCGTGCTTTAGCAATTTCCTGGTGCAGCGCAGTGTCTATGCGGCCCTGGTACAGCGGGTTAAAAAAAGCGTACACGCCCCAGTTACCTGCATTGAATTTGTAATCAGCGCCTACGTACGTGCCGGCGCCATAACTCATGCCTTCTTTTTCGCGCAGGCGCTGCGGAATGCGCGAGTTAAGAAAACTGCCGCCACCCAGTAATTCATTGGCCATAAATATGGCCGGGTAATCAGGGTGGCGGCAGTTTTCTTAACTCGCGCATTCCGCAGCGCCTGCGCGAAAAAGAAGGCATGAGTTATGGCGCCGGCACGTACGTAGGCGCTGATTACAAATTCAAT
>JANPGT010001038.1:0-3309 GCA_031424135.1 Chitinophagaceae bacterium | reverse complement strand
TCTATGGAAGTCTTACCCTGTCTGTAATTGCTGCGGTGCTGCTGGGCCTGGCCAGCTATCTGCTGCTGAAAATTTTTAAAAGAAAAATGACCGCGGCTGCATAAGTATACCTGCATGGAAAATATTTTTATCTACCTCTATAATTTTTTTGAAAAACGCCGTGGGCTGTTTTGGGCCGTGCTGACCGCCTGTTTTTTGCTGCTGGGGTTTTTCGCCAGCAGGATTAAGCTGGAGGAAGACATTTCTGCCATTCTTCCGCACGATAAAAAAATAGAAAAATTAAACGAGGTATTCCAGGATTCAAAATTCCTTGACAAGCTGGTCGTTACCATATCACTGAAAGATACCAGCCGGGAAGCCAATCCCGATAGCCTGGTAATGTATGCAGATGCATTTGTAAACACGCTGAAAGAAAAATACGGCAGTTATATTGCCAGGGTGCAGGACAGGGCAGATGACAGCCTGGTGTTGCAGTTATTCGGCACGGTGAGTGAACAGCTGCCCTTTTACCTGGAGGAAAAAGATTATTCCGCCATTGACACTTTAATCCAGCCTGCTACACTCCGGCAGACATTACAGAAAAACATCCGTACCCTGGGCTCGCCGGCAGGCATTGCTTTCAAAAGCATCATTGTAAAAGACCCGGTGGGTATTTCTTTTTTGGGGCTGAAAAAATTACAGCAGCTGCAGTACGATGATAATTTTGAATTGTACGACAGTTATATTCTTACCAAAAACCAGCAGCACCTGCTGTTGTTTATTACACCGGCTTACCCGCCTGGTAATACCGGCAAAAATCAACTGCTGCTGAATGGTATAGATGCAACAGCAGACAGCCTCAGCCATAAAGTATACAATAGTGTGCAGGCTGAGTATTTTGGTGCCACGGCGGTATCGGCCAGTAATGCGGCGCAACTGAGAAAAGATACCCTGTTTACACAAGGCATTACGGTAGTCTTCCTGGTGCTGTTTATTGGTTTTTATTTCCGAAAAAAACGGGCGCCTTTTTTAATTCTTGTACCGGTGGCGTTTGGTGCACTGTTCTCGCTGGCACTTGTCTATTTGATTAAGGGAAAAATTTCTGTGATAGCCCTGGGTACGGGTTCGGTCATACTGGGTATTGCAGTAAACTATTCTTTGCATGTATTCAATCATTACCGCCACACGCACAGCATACGGCAGGTGATTACTGATCTCAGTATGCCGCTTACCGTGGGAAGCCTTACTACGGTTGGCGGTTTTCTATGCCTGCAGTTTGTACAGTCCGCCATGCTGAAAGACCTGGGCTTGTTTGCCGCATTCAGCCTGGTGGGCGCCTCGCTTTGCTCTTTAATATTTTTGCCGCATTTAATTGTTTCCAAAGCGGAAGAAAACCAGACCACAGCCCCGCGCCTGTCCTGGATCGATAAAATTGCCGGCTGGAGGCCCGAGCACAATAAATTACTGATAGGGCTGATCTTTATTTTAACCCTGATTTTCGGCTATACGGCACGGTGGGTAAGTTTTGAACCGGATATGATGCGCATGAGTTTTATGAGCGACCGGCTGAAGAAAGCAGATACCAGCATCAATAAAATCAATGCCTGGTCGCTGCAATCTGTATACTTGATTTCCTCCGGCACCCAATTAGACGAAGCACTGGTAAAAAACGAAGCGGCGGTAGCCCTGGTGGAAGACTTGAAGCAAAAAGGTATAGTCAGTAAATATTCCGGGGTCTCTTCTCTTTTGTTGTCTTCTTCCCTGCAGCAGCAGAAAATCAGGCGCTGGAATGATTACTGGACACCCGCAAAAAAGCAGCAATTGCTCGGCGCATTAAAGAAAGAAGGTGCCGCGCTTAAATACAATTCAAAAGCCTTTGAGCCTTTTACTGCATTGCTGAACAAAAATTATGTGCCTGAAACTCCGGGGGAAGCAGCTGTTATCCGCAAAAACTTCCTGGATGATTATATCACTGAAAAGCCGGGAAAAGCAACGGTGATTACATTGGTGAAATTAACGCCCCAGCACCGGCAGGCACTTTATAAGGCATTTGAAAATAACCCCGGCACCACTGTTATCGATAAACAATACCTTACCGGAAGGCTGGTAGAAATCATCAATGCAGATTTTGGCAGCATTGCACTAATGTCTTCGCTGCTGGTGTTTGCAGTGCTGCTGATCTCTTATGGCCGCATTGAACTCACCCTGGTTTCTTTTATACCCATGTTCATCAGCTGGGTATGGATACTGGGCATCATGGGCATTTTTGGCATTACGTTTAATATTGTAAACATCATTATCTCTGAACTTATATTTGGCCTGGGCGATGATTACAGTCTTTTTATCATGGATGGATTATTGCAGGAGTACAAAACCGGCAAGAAAAACCTGGCATCTTACAAGTCTTCCATCTTACTCTCTGCCATTACCACCATTGCAGGTCTGGGCGTACTCATATTTGCCAAACACCCCGCCCTGCGTTCTATTGCACTTATTGCCATTATCGGCATTGTATGCGTGGTAGTGATTGGCCAATTGCTGATTCCCTTTCTTTTTAATTTTCTTATCAGGAACCGCATCCGCCATAAAAGATTTCCATGGACATTTTTCGGACTGCTGAAATCCGCGTTTGCGTTTTCCTGGTTTTCGCTGGGTGCTGTTGTGCTTACCATTTCAGGAATTGTGCTTGTTAAACTGAACCCGTTTAATAAAGAGAAAGGCAAGCTGGCCTACCATACCATTCTCTCCGGCTTTGCACGCAGCATGATGTATATAATGCCCAATGTAAAAAAGATCCTCCTGAATCCTTTAAAAGAAAATTTTTCTACTCCCGCAGTTATCATTTGCAATCATACTTCCTCGCTGGATGTGCTGCTGACCATGATGCTGCATCCCAAAGTGATTTTATTCATCAATAAAAGAGTATGGAACCTGCCCTTTGTGGGGTTCGTGGTGCGCATGGCAGATTTTTTTCCTACCACAGAAAATACAGAAGAAGGGTTGGAAAAAATTGCGGAAAGGGTGAAGCAGGGGTATTCGGTGGTAGTATTCCCCGAAGGCACCCGGTCTGAAGACGGCGTAATGAAACGTTTTCACAAAGGTGCTTTTTTTGTGGCAGAGAAACTGGCATTGGATATATTACCGGTATTGATTCATGGTACCCATTACACGCTCAGCAAAGACGATTTCCTGGTAAAAGATGGAACAGTAACACTTTCTTTCTTACCCCGTATTACACCCGCAGATGAAAGTTTTGGTACAGGTTATGCAGAGCGCACAAAAAAAATTGGCCGCTATTTTAAAGCGTCGCTGGATGAACTGGCCGGGCAG
>JANPGT010001037.1:0-8802 GCA_031424135.1 Chitinophagaceae bacterium | reverse complement strand
CGCTTTAATAATGCCATGAGTGAAAATATCGACAACCTTATTAAAAAATCAACGGTGATCAGTAAAACCGGTGAAAACGAGCGGGTGCAGTTTTTTAACCAGCTCCGGGAGAGAATCGATGTGTACCGGGAACTTGCGCTGCAACCTGGACGCTATTGATCTGGAAATATTCAATTAGTAAGCTAGTCTTCAGCTTATATTCCTACAATTTACCCCAACCCCCTTACCGGACAATTGTCAATTTCAGCAGGCGATGCGTTGTCGAACCAACGGGCTAAAATAAGCGGTATTACCGACGAACCAATTAAAACTGCCTGATCCCAATGCACAAGGCCAAATATTTAATCTGCGTTCTCAGACAGGAGTGGTTTATTTTTTCCGGTTCAGAATTGGTAAGAAAAGAAAAGGATTTTTTTCAGGAATTTGGCAGCCCCAAAGGAAGGCTTGCAAAAAAAATGGACAAACCGCTATTTACGCTGTTTGTCCATTCCAGGTATACTGGTTGCCTGTTTTCTGTAACTTGTTTTGGTACGAACTGAAAAAAACTGCTCGTGTAATTTATCAGGCTGTAATAAATGCCAAAAGATCTGCATTAATAGTAGCCGCTTCCGTAGTGGGCATACCGTGCGGAAATCCTGGATAGCTGATCAGTTTCCCGTTTTTCAGCAGCTTTGTGGCTTTTACTGCGGTAAGTGCAAAGGGTACAATCTGGTCGTCTTCTCCATGCATTACCAATACCGGAATATCCACGCTTTTAAGATCTGCCGTAAAATCAGTTTCTGAAAATGCCTTGATACATTCGTAATGTGCGTTGATGCCGCCCATCATTCCCTGGCGCCACCAATTGTCACGCACGCCCTGCGATATTTTGGCGCCCGGCCGGTTGTAACCAAAAAACGGGATGGTAAAATCCTGAAAATACTGTGGCCGTTGTGTGGCGGTGCCCACCCGTATTTCATCAAACACAGACATCGGTATACCCTCCGGGTTGGTAGCGTTCTGCGCCATAATGGGTGTAACAGCACTGATTAATACCGCTTTGGCTACACGTCCTTTGCCATATTTGGCAGCATAGCGGATTACTTCGCCGCCGCCGGTAGAATGCCCGACATGTATGGCATCTTTTAAATCAAGCGCTGCTGCCAGTTCAGCCACATCTGCTGCATAGGTATCCATATCGTGTCCGCCGGAAGCCTGCGAAGATCTTCCATGTCCCCTGCGGTCATGCGCAATAACACGAAAGCCCTTGTTCACAAAAAATATCATTTGTGCATCCCAGTCGTCGCCGGAAAGCGGCCATCCGTGGTGAAATACTATTGGCTGTCCCGTACCCCAGTCTTTGTAGTAGATCTGTGTACCGTCTTTTACTGTTAGTGTACTCATTTTTTTTAATTTTTAATGATTATTTGAAACTGTGCTGATTTTTTTCTTGACTGTAAAGATGTGCTGTAATTAACGGCAAAACATTGAACTGGGACAAGAATCGCTAGGGGAGGGGTTTTAATGGAAGCGCCTGCAATTGGCAAATTGAGCGGTTTTTTTGTGCGCCTGTTGCTGGAATCTCCCGACCCAACTATTATAATCGTTCAGCGCTGGAGTACGCTAAAGTTATGTGCCACAAAACTAATGAAAATAAAAAAGGAAAGACTTTTCTGTCTTTTTATATTACCCACCTGTACATCTCCCGAACCATTTTTTGTATGATTAGAGAAGGTTATGCGTTGGTTTTTTTTGAAAAAAAGTCAATTCTAACGAACATACCCGGCGGCCGGCAGGCGATGCTCAATTGTACATAACTACTCTGTATAGAGTGACCAGTTTTCATTTTCCCTGCAACTGGTTCAATTTCAACGGAATTAAGTGTTTTGGTGGAGTTATTCGGCAAATATTTATTTAAAAGTGACTAATATTTATTGTTTATCAATAAATATTTATTACCTTTACATTGTTATTTACTTTAAAACTGAATTTATGATAATTACTACCAAACAAATCCTGAAAGTATTATTGATTCTTTCCTGGATAATATTCATTGGTGTATGTATTGAGGCCGGTGGCTGTATATTCAGCGCCTGTTATACACTTTTCATTAACCCCATTAATGCCGCCCATTTTTGGGAAGGCAATGATTTATCGGGCCTTTATAAGTACGACCCCGGGCATTTTATTGCCGAGACAATGCTGATAAGCATTGCAGGGGTATTGAAGGCATGCATGTTTTACCTGATTGTAAAAATGCTGCAGGAAAATAAATTTGACATGGCGCAGCCATTCAGTAATGAAGTGCGGCGTTTTATTTTAAATGTATCCTACCTGGCTTTTGGCATTGGCCTGTTTACGCAGTGGGGCGTTAAATATACTGAGTGGCTGGTAAAGAACGGAGTAAGCATGCCCGATACCCAACAGCTGCACCTGGGCGGACCCGATGTTTGGTTGTTTATGGGTGTTATACTTGTAGTGATTGCGCAGATTTTCAAAAGAGGGATTGACATTCAGACCGAAAACGAACTAACTGTATAAACCATGCCGATTATTGTAAACCTAGATGTGATGATGGCTAAACGGAAAATGTCGTTGAACGAACTCTCAGAAAAGGTCGGCCTCACATTATCCAATCTTTCCATACTTAAAACCGGTAAAGCAAAAGCCATCCGGTTCAGTACACTGGAAGCCATCTGCAAAGTACTGGACTGCCAGCCTTCAGATATTCTTGAATACAAAGAAGAATAATACCACCATGATACTGTAATTCCATTCACCATTTAATATTTTAACCATGAAAAAGCAAAACAAATTTTTGTGCAGGATTTCTATTGCCTTTATTTTATTGGGAACATTCCTGTGCTGGACGGCCTGCAATCAGGGAAATGCGCAGCAAAAAACCACACAAAGCGCTGCAAAAAATACCCCTCCTGCCATTGATATTCATACGGCCATTGTTACCGGCAATATAGCCGCGCTTAAACAGCATATAGCTGCCGGCTCCAACCTCAATGAAAAAGATCCCATCGGTGGTTCAAGTCCGTTAATTACCGCCTGCCTGTTTGGTAAAACGGAAATGGCAAAGCTTTTAATGGATGCCGGGGTGGAATTAAATTTTCAAAACAATGATGGTTCTACGCCATTGCATACAGCTGCCTTTTTTTGCCGGACGGAAATTGTGCAACTATTATTGGCAAAGGGTGCTGACAAAACAATAAAGAATAAATACGGCCAGGCAGCTTATGAAACGGTAGCCGGCGCATTTGCCAGCGTTAAAAATGTATATGAGAGCATCGGTAAAATGCTTGCACCCATGGGGCTTAAACTGGACAATGCATATATAGAAAAAACGCGGCCACAGGTGGCGGCAATGCTGAGGTAATTAGATTCATTCAATTGAATATCGTTTAGTTTTTCCAATCCTTTAGAACTACCATGCAGACAAAAATTTAAGGGGAACACACCCGCCTGACCTGACGGGCAGGGATGACACGGATAGAACGCCCGACTGAACGTCGTTCGGGCTGGCGTGCTATCCGTGTGCAAAAAGATCGGTAAAAGAAATGTGTCTGCACGGTAGCCCTTCGGACGGGTGAAAATTTAAAGGGAGAAATCAAAAGCTTACCTAAACAACATTATTCATTCAACTCAAAAAAATCACTGCCATGAACAGAAGATATGATATTGACTGGTTAAGGGTGATTGCCATTGGATTGCTGCTGCTGTACCATACGGCCATTGCTTTTCAGTCATGGGGCTTTATGCTTGGATTTATTACCAATGACAAACCATGGGCCTCCTTATGGGTGCCCATGGCCATGATAAATGTATGGAGAATACCGCTGCTGTTTTTTATTTCAGGAATGGGGGTTTACTTCGCCATGCAAAAAAGAAACTGGCAACAATTGTTGCAGGATCGTGCCAGGAGAATACTGGTACCATTTGTATTTGGCATTTTCTGCATTGTGCCGGTGCAGGTATTTCTTGCGCAACGCTATTACCTGCAGCCTGCAGTCTATACGCCCAACCCGGCACACCTGTGGTTTTTGGGAAATATTTTTATCTATGTGCTGTTGCTGTTGCCCGTTTTCTATTGGCTGGTAAAGCATGAGAAAGGGAGCTTGGTTGGATGGTCAAGAAGGGTATTAAGTAACCCGTTGGCACTGTTGATAGTTACAGCAGCTTTTATTGCTGAAGCAATACTGGCAAAGCCGGTGCTGTACGAATTGTATGCAATGACCCGGCATGGATTTTTTATGGGGCTGCTGGCATTTTTTTTCGGTTTTTATTGTATGCTTGCAGGCGCGCCTTTCTGGAAAATGTTGCTGAAATGGCGATGGTTATTTCTGGTAACAGCCATTGCATGCTATTTGTACCGCCTGCTGCAGGTGCAGATGAAGGTGCCTGATACTGCATTGGTCATTGAGTCTAACGCCTGGATATTTTCAATATTTGCATTTGGGTATAGATATTTAAACCAGCCCGGAAGATTACTCCGTTATTTAAGCCCGGCAGCCTATCCCGTCTATATCATTCACATGATTTTTTTATACCTGGGGTCATTGTTAGTATTTCCATTGAATATGGGCGTTTATGCAAAGTTTGTGCTAGTGTTGATTTTTACGATGGCCGGGTGTTTGGCTACTTATGAATTTATTATCAGGAGGGTGAACTTTATCCGAACGCTTTTTGGTTTAAAGTCTTTGGCTACGCCGCCGGTAGAAAAAATAAAGGCTGCATCAGCAGCACTGCCCGGAAACCTGTACTGATTGCCGGTAGAGATAATAGGGAAGGAGGCGTATAAACCCGGGAAGCAGCAGCGCAGGAACGCAGGCCAGGTCTGCAGGGTTTCTTAGCTTCTCCCGATGCATGGGGAAGACGCACAGCCGGGCCGCCCCAGGCTGCAAGTGCGGGGCCAAGGGTTACCCACTCTTTTTTGCTGTTGTTGCACGAACTGGCGCAATGAGGAAAACGTTGTATTAGTTTCTTTTCACCCGGAAATCGCCCTGCGCAGTATGCAGTTTATTGGCAGCGTCCCTGTAGCCGAAGGAGAACCAACCTTCCATAAAGCCCCCTATAGCATTATCGCGCCTTGTAATCAGCAGCTCAAGTGGCGTTACGGTGTTGTCAAAAATGCAGTCTGCACCATTTATACGCAGTCCTGTAGGAAGGTAAGGACCTCCATTAAGGAAAAAGTTACCCAGCACACTCCGTGCATAACACTGAAACATGATACCCGTTCCGTTATTATCGGCACGGATTACATCTATCGCACCGGGGTTATCTGTTTCGGTTAATAGTGGGGTAGTGGCCTGCGCATCTGCAGCAACGGAAAAACGGGTGCCATCAATATAAAAATTGCAATACAGTTTTTTTGCGTCTGAACAACCATACAGCACCAGGGTATTTACATTTGTACGGGTGCCGGACAGTGCAATGTAATTGGAGGATGTATTATTGCCGGCATTGTCTCTTATATTTAATGTGCCGGGGTTGTAACCGTAAGTAATCCAGTTGGAAGCTTTCAGGTAGCCGTTTGTGACAGGGAAAACATATTTATCTTTTGAGTAGCTCAATGACAGGGTTGCCGTTCCGCTTTTCATTGGCGTTCCATCACAGTTAAATACCGCTGCATCAAACGAAATAAGGTCTGTCCGGTCCGGAATCTTAACTGTTTGGTCGGTGGCTGTATTGAAAGATCCAACAGCAAGTCCATATATATATTCTCTTCCATGATTATCATAATGGTCATTGGTGACATCCAGCGTAAGTTGCCGGGCTACGGGTACAAAAACCTGTGCGTTGCCGTTGGCGTCTGTCCTGGCATCTGCTATCTCATTTGCGCCGGATTTAATGGTGATGCGCGTGTTGGGCAGGGCTTTATCTGCAGCACTTACCAGGTGGATAACCACATAAACGCCGGGCACAGGTTTTGCCAGGTTCCAATAGCCGGTATGGTTGATATTTACTTCATAGTAATTGCCTTTTTTGAAAGCGGTGGCCTGCTTTTCCCATAAATTGGCAGGGGGGCTTATATGATAGGCAGCAATGCTGTCAGGTGCTGTAGCTAATTTATCTGCAGGAATTTCCATTTGCAACAATGCTTTGATGCCTGGTTTAAAATCAAGCACACCCTGCCCGCCTCTAAATGGCCGCAGGTTGTATATACCGTATGAATCAAGAAACCAGCGTTTGTTATTTTCATCTGCCATGGCATAGCAGGGTGTACTAACGGCATAATTGGCTGCCGAAGGAACTGCATAACTGCAGTACAAGTCTACATGTGTCATATCAGTGGCACCATAATAACTATAGGCCGGTACCGTAAGCTTTCCGTTGGACGGCAAATTAAACAGCGCCGGATTAACCGGGTCGTACCCTCCGGCTATAACAACTGCGGGTGAAACAACATCTACGTAGTTGGCCAGCGCATTGCTTACTGAAAATGTTTTTACAACATCAAACGATTCACCTTGTGCTCTTAGTGTAGTGCCCAGCTTATCGGTTCGTACATTTATAAGATCATAACCATAAGAAGCCGGGTTATAAGTGTAAAAACCTGCATAGGGGAACTGCGTACCCGCGTAGATGCCCAGCTGTTTAATTCTGTATTGAAAAAATGGAGCGTACGCACTGATACTGGTATTAACCTGCTCCGGTGCAGGCGTTACCGTATAAGGGGGGTTTGAATCACTGCCCGTACTGCCCGATTTTTTGCAGCCGGCAAGCAGTAAAAGCAGGGCCAGGTAAAAACTTATTTTCATGGTTAGGGTTTCATGGCGTTAAATTCAAAAAAAAGGTTGATTTATCCGGCAGCAGGGCCTGGCCAAAAATCCTTCAAATATCTTACATCTTTGTGGTTTTAGCAAGTGTGCACTGCCTGTTGGATAGCGGTGCTAAAACTGCCGGGATTTTTTTGTGTAAATGGGTTAATTGCAGTGATGAAAGTGCATTGCAGGCGGGCAGGATGATGCGGAAGTGCCGGATACAGCAATGCATGCCTGCAGCGCAGCGGGTATACAATAACACCGGCTATCCTGCGCAAAGGTTTTTCGCAAAAAGAAGGCTTTCACTTTTCACAAGATGCAACCGGCACTTCAAAAAAGACGCTAAATGTTTTGCACAGGAAGAGATGGCGAAAACAAAAGAAACCGTTCCGCAAAAAATTATCGCTTTAAGCTGTCAATAGACCTGTCAACGTAACTATAGGCCCCCGATATAAAATATTTCCGCCGCCACAGAACAAGCAGGTGATCATCCACATGGTTGATAAAAGCGGTGTCTGTGTACTGTGGGGTGGTAGGCCTGGTGGGGGCGGCTCTTAAAGACAGTATCTTGTCTCCATCCACCTTGTATTGAGATTTGGAAGAATTGCTGCCGGAAATAAAATATGAATAACCATCACTATCAAATTGCGTATAACTACCAGGGGCAGATTGCCTGTACGTCCAAAAGTTGGGGCGGCCGTCTAAATAATCTGTGGTGGAAGATGAACTGATCCATTCCCAGCGGTATTGAATTTTTTTGGCCATGGCTGAATTCAATCCATCTTTCTTGCAGGATAAAAGCGATGCAGCCACCAAGGCAAGCAGCAGGCAAAACAGAACTGACATCTTTTTCATTGGACGGTATCTTTTGCTGCTAAAATAGCCACTGGGAACAGATAAGTCAAATAATTACAGCTATTTTCTTCGTAAATGCCATATCGTCATACCGCTAACTACAGTTGCCCGGCAGGGCCTTTTCAATAATCCCGATACATCGGCAGGCCGCTCAGCTGGGTCGCCCTTTTACGCAGCTGCAGGAAATGGATATTGCAGGGGGCAGGCCGCGGCAACAAGTGCGGAGCGGGCAAAAAAATATCCTGCTGTTGGCAGGAAGTCAGAAGAGGGATGATGGAAAGAAGCGAAGCAGCAGGCCAGCAGCTGGCTAGCTGTTGCGGCAGCGGACTGTCAACAGTTATACCACCGGTTTAGTGATGGTGTCTGTATAAACAGTTTGGCCTTTGGTACCGATAACGCCCATCTTGAAATGGTAGAGTTTCAAAGTTTCTAAACCTGTTAGGGTAAAGTAGGGAAGCGAATGGGTAGCATGTGTCCACGCACCGTTTTCCACAGCTGCCGGTTTATAGAGCAGCAGGTAGGCGCTGGCATTGCTGACCCTGTTAACGGACACTATTACCTCTCCGGATTGCCTGCCCGGTTCCGCGGTAAAGTTTTCAGGTACAGAAAGAAATTTAGGAGAGATGCTTTCTGCATTTAAGGGGAAGCCGGCGCTTACAAGTATTTTCCGCTCTCCTTTAGCAACATAGGTACAATAGTTGACCAGGTTACGAAGAACGGTTTCCAGCTCGACCCTCATACTGTTTTTAACCGCCACTTTTACGTTGTCGCGGCTTTTGGCCAGTGCCAGTGCATCCGAGAATGCTTTAATGGAATCATTGAGCGCAGCAAGGCTGGGCTGTGGTTCGGGGAAATGGGCGTTGCCATTCATGGCGGCTGCAACAGCCAGGCCAAGGTCTTCCAGTGCGCCGTCTGACAGCCTGGGAGAATTGAATTTGATTTTAGATGTTTTCATGATTTTTTTGTTTTTTGAAAATTAATTTTTTCATTGTTTTTTAAAATTGTTTGTTTTTGACCTCACCCCGACCCTCTCCAAGGGAGAGGGAGTAGAATCCGTTTTTAGTTTTAGGGATCCGTTCTTTAAAGTGATTTTTTTCCCGCCGCTGTTGGTTTTTTCACCAACAGCATTATGGAAATGAATTTCACTTTAGGAGGCATCAGCCATTTTGTTTTTTAAAATTGTTTTAATTGTTTGTTT
>JANPGT010001036.1:0-8517 GCA_031424135.1 Chitinophagaceae bacterium | reverse complement strand
ATTCTCACCACGGGTATGGCATGGTTTACCCAGTCGGCGCTCTGCCCGTATACAGAAAGGAAAAGATAAGGGAAAAGGTTCAGCAACACGCACACCACCAGGGCAATTCCGGTACTCACTTTTACAATTTTAAGGATCAGTTCTGTTACCCGGTGCTGTAATCCCTGGCCAATAATATTACTGACCATACTGCTGCAGGTAGCCGCCAATGCCCAGGAAAACATACCAAACAAACCAAAAATATTGCGCATGGTATTGCTGATGGAGAGATCCCTTTCTCCATGATGCTCTATCAGGATATAAAAAAATTCCCAGCTGATAATGCTGATGGCATGCTGGAAGATCAGCGGGGAAGACTGGGCCAGTATGGAATTGGTAATATCCGCATCATACCTGAAACTGCTGAACAGGGAAAATCTTTTGCCGATACCCTTGTAATGAATTACCGCAAATACTACCGCCATGCCCAGGAATTCTGCAATAATGGAAGCAACAGCAGCGCCATTGAATCCCATCTCAGGAAAGCCAAAATGCCCGAATATCAGGCTGTAATCGAAAAAAATATTGGAAATAGCTTCTGCGGCCGTGCCGGCAATCAGGTACTTGCTTTGGTTGGTACCTACCAGCAATGCATTACGCATCTGGTACACATATAGAAAAGGTAGTCCCCAGATGCGTATTTTCAAAAAATTAACAGATTGCCGCAGCAGTGTTTCATCGTGTATGCTGAATTGCAATACCCATGGAGAAATGGTATAGGTAAGCAGGATGCCGATGACGGCAATACCCATGGAAATGCCGATGCCATGAATAAACAGCTTCCCGATTTCGCCGGCCCTGTTTTCGCCGGCCCTTCTTGAAATCAGCGCCTGCAATCCATTGTTCAGGCCAAAGCCAATGGCGGCAAAAATAAGGTAGTATACACCGGTAATAGCACCGGCCGCCAGGGCTTGCTGGCTTAATTGACCCAGGAAGATGTTATTGGTAATAAAGTTTAACTGGGGCACAAATATGCCCATGCTGATGGGAAAAGCAATGCTGAGTATCTGTTTGTAACTGATGCTTACCTGTAAACTGTTATGTGCTGCTGCGCCTTCCATTTTAAATGGCTGCAAACCTACCAAATATTATGGGGAAAGAACCACCCGCTGGCATTATCAGTGCATAAAATATAGTATTTTGCAACACTTTATATGGCAAAAATTCTGTTTGATATCAGTGTTTTACAGGAGCCCGCAGATGATAAGCAAGGCTGTCTTGTGATGGAGGTCGGCTTGCGCAGTTTTGCTTATGCAGCCGTAGACGCAGACAGAAACTTACTGCACCTGCGTGTATATGAAATGGACGCACGCAACACGGGCGAATGGTGCGATGAATGGCGTTTGCTGTTGAAAGCAGACGACTGGCTAAAATACGGCCCCGAAAAAAAGATGATTGTATATAATTTGCCCGAAAGCCAGATGGTGCCCGAGCAGTATTATTCGGCTGATGCAGGTAACGACATGGTAGAATTGTTTCACGGAGATTTGAACAAGGGAATTATCCTCAGCGAAAGAATTGAAGGGCAGCCCCAATACAATGTTTTCAGGGTGCCCGCAGCCATCCACAGTCTTTTCCAAACCAGTTTTGCAGACAGTCAATACTACCACTACTACAGCCTGTGGCTGCAGCAGAATGAAAAAAAACAGGCGCAGCACGCAGATTATATTACTGCTGTATTTTATCCCAACCGCATTCTGGCAGGAGTAGTCAAAAATAATCAACTGCAGCTTGTACAGAGTTTTGTATATGAAGCTGCAGAAGACGCAGGCTACTACCTGCTCAATATCTGCAGCCAGTTGCAATTGTCGCCCGCAGAAACACCTGTCTTGCTATCTGGTATGATTGATGCTTCGTCTGTATTGTACACGGAAATTTTTAAATATTTTACGTTGGCGGAGCTGGAAGTTTTTTCCGTGCCTGCAGCAGCAGCGCCTGCCCTGCAGGATTATCCTTCCCATTTCTTTTCACCTTTACTGAAACTGGCACTATGCGTATCATAGGAGGCAGCCTGGGCGGAAGGAGGCTAAGTCCGCCGGCAAATATGCCCCATACCAGACCCACTACCGATATTGCCAAAGAAGGGCTGTTCAATATACTGCAGAATAACCTGGAGCTGGAAGGCATGAAGACCCTCGATCTTTTTGGTGGTACCGGCAGCATCAGCTATGAGCTGGCTTCCAGGGGTGCCACAGAACTGACCATTGTTGAAAAAGATGATAAGATGCATGCTTTTATCAACAACAACATAAAAGCATTGCAGATAGCGCATTGCAGTGTTGTTAAATCAGATGTGTTCAGGTTTATTAACCAGTGCAACGAAAAATTTGATTTTATTTTTGCAGGCCCTCCCTACGCGCTGGAAACAATTGATAAGCTGCCGCAGCTGGTAGCAGAGAAAAAACTACTGAAGCCCGGTGGATGGTTTGTGCTGGAACACACGCCCAGGAACCGGTACGAAAAATTTGAGCTGTACAAGACCAGCAGGAATTACGGCACTACAATCTTCTCCATCTTTATTGAGCCTGCAACTGGATAATCCGGGAGCAGGTTATGCTGGCTTTACAGTGGGTTTGTAAAATGGCTGCGGCAAACAGTTTATTCATATATCGATTCATGTAAATTTTCAGGTCTTGCAACAACCTATCTTCATCACCGGCATTGGAACAGGTATTGGAAAAACCCTGGTTGCAGCAGTGGTGGCCGAGGCCCTGGCGGCTGCGTACTGGAAGCCGGTGCAGGCAGGTTTTGAAGACGGTACCGACAGCCAACTGGTGAAAGCGCTCCTGTCAGATCCCTCTTGCCTGGTATACCCGGAATTATACAAACTGCAAATGGCAGCCTCTCCGCATATAGCCGCAAAGGAAGAAGCCATCATTATCAGTCTCGCAGACACTAAAAACAGGTTGGAAGAAATCAAAAGCATCGCTCCACAGCAGCTTCTGGTAATAGAGGGTGCAGGCGGATTGATGGTACCCTTAAATGATCTTGAGTTTGTGGCGGATTTAATTAAGCAACTGCGGGCCAGGGTAATATTGGTAAGCAGGAACTACCTGGGCAGTATCAATCATTCGTTGCTGACGGCACAGGTATGCCATAATTATAAACTGGATGTGCTGGGCTGGATTTTTAATGATCAGTATCTTGCGTACGAAGACGAGATTGTACAATGGAGCGGTTTTCCCAAAATAGGCGCACTGCCTTTTTCCGAACATCCTGATAAGGTATTTGTTGAAGAACAGGCCGCCCTGCTCCGGCCTTCGTTGAATAAAATAATATGACAAAACAAGCGCTGCGCGAACTATATAAACAAAGAAGGGCTGCATTGCCGGAAAAGGAATGCCTGCGGCTGAACGATTTATTGCTGATACAGTTTCAGCAGGTGGAAATTCCCTACGATGTAAATGTATTGCTGAGTTACTGGCCGCTGCAGCAGTTTACAGAAGTAAATACTTTCTTAATGACCGATTACCTGCAGTTTCGGCTGCCTGGCCTGCAGGTGGCTTACCCGGTGGCTGACTTCAGCAACCATACGATGAAAATTTTACTGGTAGATGATGATACTGATTTTAAAAAGAATGCCTACGGTATTGCCGAACCTGTCAATGGCGTAGAAATTGCCGCTGCAGACATAGATATGGTATTTGTTCCCTTACTGGCGTTCGATAGGGCCGGTCATCGCCTGGGCTATGGCAAGGGGTTCTACGACAGGTTTTTGCCTGACTGCAGGGAAGAGAGCATGAAGATTGGCTTTTCCTATTTTGAGCCCATGGCTGCCATTGAGGGTGTCAGTCAATTTGATGTACCTTTAACCACAGGCATCACCCCTGAAAATATTTATGAATTTTAATTTTCCGCTGCTAAAGCCTTTACGTATTTTACTGTTCCCGCTTTCGCTCATTTACCTGCTGATGATAATGCTGCGCAACCGGCTGTACGACAAGGGCATTTTTAAGTCAGCCTCCTTTAATCTTCCGCTGATATGTGTGGGCAATATCGCTACTGGTGGTACTGGCAAATCACCCATGACAGAATACCTTGTAAAAGAATTAAGAACGCATTTTAAGATTGCCACACTCAGCCGCGGCTACAAGCGTAAAACCAGCGGCTATGCCATGGCCAACGAAAATAGTACCGCGCTTGAAATTGGCGATGAGCCGATGCAGTTTCATCTTAAATTTCCGGATGTGCCCATTGCAGTAGGTGAAGCCAGGATTGAAGCCATTCCGCAGCTGCTGCACGACCGGCCCGATACGCAGGCCATTATACTGGATGATGCGTTTCAGCACCGCGCTGTGCTGGCCGGCATGAACATTGTACTGACTGATTGCAGTAATCTTTATACACGCGACTGGTACCTGCCTACCGGTGATTTGAGAGACGAAAAGAAAAGTGTGGAAAGAGCCGACATCATTATTGTCACCAAATGCAAACCAGGGCTTTCTTTGCAGGAAAAAGAGGCTATTGTGGAAGAGCTGGAACCCCTGGCCCACCAGGCAGTATTTTTTACCAGTATCCGGTATGGCCAGCCCTATCATATTCTTTCAAAAAAAATAGCCCATGTATCGCCGGAAGGAGAAGTGCTGCTGGTAACCGGCATCGCCAATCCCGGTCCGCTGAAGACACTCTTGCAGGAAAAATCTGGCGCCTATTACCAAATGGCGTATAACGACCACCATATCTTCACCATTGATGATCTGAAAGACATACAGAAAAGATTTGGCAGCATCAACGCAGGAAAGAAGATCATACTAACCACAGAAAAAGATGCGGTGCGGCTGGTAAAATTTGAACAGGTGCTGGCAGACATGCCGCTGTACGTGGTGCCCATTGAACTGGAATTCCTTTTTAATGATGCGCCCCGCTTCAACGGATTAATCGGTACATTTATAAAAGACTTCAGTATAAAGAATGTAAAAGCCAATGTGTAAATGTGAAAATGGGGTGAGTGTGAGAAATGTGGCAAATGAGGAATTAAGCAAACAAGAAAAAAACTAGTTATACTATAAAATTCGATTTTAAAATCCAGGAGGCCCGACCGGTACGGGCGGGGTGACACTAAGATAAGATCAGATAATAAAACAAACCGTCCCGCAGGGATGTTATACAGTAAGATGCCAAAGAAATCAGATAAGAAAGGAAAGAAAAAAACTTCGTTTGAAACATTGCTCAAAGGAAGGCTGGATGTAACCCGTTCAGGAATGGGTTATGTTATTGTAGAGAAAATGGATAACGACATCCTCGTGCGGCCCAATGGCTTCAATACCGCATTGCACGGAGATACGGTGCGTGTGCGCATCATGGGCGATAGCGGTAAAAGCGGCCGTAAGCAGGGCGAAGTAGTGGAAGTAGTGGATCGCAAGCAGACAGAATTCCTGGGCAGGATTGAGGTAAGCCCCAATTTTGCTTTTTTTATTGCGGAGACAGACAAGCCGATGCCGGATATCTATATTCCGCTGGATAAACTGAATGACGCAAAAAATGGAGATAAGGTAGTGGTGAAGCTGCAGACCTGGGAAAAGAACAAAAAGCCCACCGGTTATGTACTGGAAGTAATGGACCCCGGTAATACCAACGACCAGGCCATGAAGGAAATTATTATGGAAAATGGCTTCCCCCTTAATTTCAGTGAAGAGGTGCTGGAAGCAGCAGAGCGCCTGCCGGAAACGCTGTCTGAAGAAGAAATCAAAAAAAGAAAAGACGTCCGCAGTATACTCACTTTTACCATCGACCCGGCAGATGCCAAAGATTTTGACGATGCTATTTCTTTCCGTGTATTGAAAGATGGCAATTACGAAATCGGCGTGCACATTGCTGACGTAAGCTATTATGTAGAGCCTGAATCTGAGCTGGATAAATCAGCCTATGAAAGAGCTACTTCGGTTTACCTGCCAGACAGGGTAAACCCCATGCTGCCCGAGCGCATTTCAAATGAACTTTGTTCGCTGCGGCCCAACGAAGACAAGTTTACTTTCTCCGCAATTTTTGAAATCACCCCCAAGGCAGAAGTAAAAGATTACTGGCTGGGAAAGACCGTCATTCATTCAGACAAACGTTTTGCGTATGAAGACGTACAGCAGATTATTGAAAGTGGCGACGGAGAACTGAAAGATGAAGTGCTGATTCTGAATAACCTTGCCCAGCGTTTCCGCAAGCAGCGTTTTAAAAAGGGCGCCATCAATTTCAGCAGCCAGGAAGTGCGTTTCAAACTGGACGAAAAAGGAAAGCCCATCGGCATCGTAATAAAAGAAAGTAAAGAATCGCACCAGCTGATTGAAGAATTTATGTTGCTGGCCAACAGGTATGTGGCCAGCCATGTGGCAAAAATAAAAGTCAATAAAAAGCCCATTCCTTTCCCATACCGTATTCATGCTACACCCGACGAGGAGAAACTATTACCCTTTGTAGAGTTCGCAAAAAAATACGGTCATAAGTTTGAAACAAAAACGCCGGAAGGCATTGCTGCATCCTTTAACCAGATGCTGCAGGATATTGAGGGAAAGCCGGAGCAGCATGTGTTACAGCAGCTGGGCATCCGTACCATGGCCAAAGCCATTTATACAGCAGAGAATATAGGCCACTACGGACTGGGGTTTTCAGACTACACGCATTTTACTTCGCCCATACGCCGTTACCCCGATGTAATGGTGCACCGAATACTGGAAGAAATACTGAACAATGAACTGCCCATTGATAAAAAGATGGAGGCCAAATGCCGTCACTGCAGCGAGCGAGAGCGTGCGGCCATGGATGCTGAACGGGCCGCCAATAAATACAAGCAGGTAGAGTTTATGATGGATAAACTGGGAGAAGAGTTTGATGGTATTATCAGCGGTGTGTCTTCTTTTGGTTTTTGGGTAGAAACGGTAGAGCATAAATGCGAGGGCCTGGTGAGTATCAACGGCCTGTTTGATTACGATGATTTTCATTATGTAGAAAGTGATTACTGCCTGTCGGGCAGAAGAAGTGGCAGGGTATTCAGGATGGGTGATAAAGTAAGAATAAGACTGGTTTCTGCCAATCTTGCAAAAAGACAATTAGATTACGAATGGATAGTGGCAGCGGGTGCACCCGGTGAGCCAGTAGAGGCTGCCAGTGTAAAAGGAAAACGGAAGAAGGGATAGTTGGTTGATCAGGTGATTAGTTGGTCAGTTGATTGGTTGATAAGTCACTGGCGTTGCAGACTCAAAGCTAAAGGCTCAAAGCTCATAGCTGTTCTAAAATCAGACATTTCTATGTATTCATTTGAAGATTTATCAAAGCTGTTTAAAGAAAAATTTGAAGTAGCCCATTTTCCGTCAACCCCTGCTACATTGTATGAGCCAAATAATTATTTTTTAACGATCGGCGGCAAGCGGGTACGCCCGGTTATCTGCCTCATGGGAAATGAATTGTTTGGAGAGATTATCGCCGACACTTACCATGTTGCTACTGCCATAGAACTGTTTCATAATTTCACGCTGATACATGACGATATTATGGACAAGGCGCCGCTGCGCCGCGGTATGCAGACTGTGCATGAAAAATATGATGGCTCCACGGCCCTTCTGGCGGGTGATGTGATGCTGGTACGCGCCTACGATTACCTGAACAATATCAAGACTACTTATATACACCAGATTCTTCATCTTTTTAATAAGACTGCCAAAGAAGTGTGCGAAGGCCAGCAGCTGGACATGGATTTTGAAAAGCTGGATGAAGTGAGTATGGAGCAGTACCTGCAGATGATAACATTAAAGACCTCTGTTTCGCTGGCGGCCAGCCTTCAGTCGGGCGCCATACTGGGCGGGGCAGGAGAGGGTAACCAGCAGCATATTTATGAGTTTGGCCGCAACCTGGGTATTGCCTTCCAGATACAGGACGATTACCTGGATGTCTTTGGGGATCCGGAAAAATTTGGCAAAAAAGTGGGTGGTGATATTATTGCCAATAAGAAGACTTTCCTGATGATTCATGCGCTTGAAATTGCGCCAGCCAATCAAAAGCAATTGCTGCTGCAGCTGATGAAAGAAAATCCTGCCGATAAAGTATCCCGTGTGTTGGATATTTTTAAAAACTGCGGCGTCGACAAATGGGCAGTAGAACTCAAAGAAAAATATACACATATTGCTTTTCAGCACCTGGAAGATATAGCAGTGATGAATGCCCGTAAAGAGCCGCTGCGTCAACTGGCCGCTTTCCTTTTGCAGCGCGAATATTAGTGGAAAACTGGATTGGTCAGCGTGAGCGCCGGTGTTCCGAAACTGGCGTCTACACATCCACCATATAGCCGGAAACCTGGTTCAATAATGAATAGTGATTGGCGAACCGGTAATATTGAACAACCTGCCCTCAATATTCATTATTCCCCGTTCAAAATTCTTCATTCGCTCCCGGGCCGGTGCTACCCTTTCAATTTTCCCCACTCCACCTTTTTTCCCTATCTTAAACCCTAAAACCATACTGCATGTCCAATTCTCTTTTCAGGAAAAAATCGAT
>JANPGT010001035.1:0-23628 GCA_031424135.1 Chitinophagaceae bacterium | reverse complement strand
TTTTTTGCGAAGCGGCGATTAGGCCGTAGGCCGTGGCCTGGTTGCCCATGATACTTCGGTATACGCCCGCCTGCATTTTTGCTTTCTCTACTTTATAGGTGGTAGTAAATGTCTCGGTGGTGTCGCCAAAATGGTAGCCTGCCTGCAAAGCTTTTATATTGCTTTCCATTATCTCAGGCTTCTTGCCAAATTTGTCTTTGAAGAACTGGATGGTATTTCCCATTTCGCGGCTTTACATCCAGTACAAAAAGCCCAGTACAAACATGTTCTTGGCGCGGTCCTTTTCCTTCATTCCCATGGTCACTTCCTTCAGGGCCTCGCGGGTCATTTTGGTAACATCCATCTTAAACACGGTATACCCCTCCAGGCTATTGTCTTCTATGGGGTTTACACCGTCCGGGTAATTGGCCAGTCGCAGGTTCTTGCTGTCGAACCCGTCTGTGTTCACAATAATTTTACCCCCTTTCTTCAGTCCTTTCAGGTTGGCTTTTAACGCGGCCGCGTTCATGGCCACCAGCACATCACACTCATCGCCGGGCGTAAAAATGCGGTCGCTGCTGAAACGCAGCTGGTAACCGCTTACGCCTGGCAGGGTACCCTGTGGGGCGCGTATTTCGGCCGGAAAATCGGGGAAAGTCGCCAGGTCGATGCCCAGCAATGCTGTGTTATTGGTAAACTGGCTACCGGTCAATTGCATGCCATCGCCGCTGTCTCCCGCAAATTTGATAACTACATCGTTGAGTGTTTCCTGGTGTCTGCTCATATAGGTTGATAAATTACCGCAAGATAAGATAGTTTTCAGTTTGATTAAAAGGCGATTTTGGGTGATCTTGGTCAGGGTTCCAGGCGGTTGATGGGCCAGAATTTGGCACTTTGCTGAACGGTTGTCCCAGCACCAGATGCGGAGTCTCACACCTGTACAGTATACCGCTGTTCAACGCCCCCTGCCAGGCAGCCGGCAGGATGCAGCAAAATGCTATTGAATGCGGAAAGTAATTGGTTGCATCTTATACGATTTTACTTTCTTGCCGTTTTGTATCGCAGGTACCCAGCGCGGACTTTCCTTTATCACATTCAGCGCGGCTTCTTTGAGTAAATCGGGACCGCTCTGCGCCTCAATATCGCTGAGCACACCATCCTTGCCTACAATAAACCGCAGCACTACAGTACCCTGTATATTTTTACGCACGGCTTTTGGCGGGTATACCAGGTGGGTGTTTAAAAATCTTATCCAGGCTGCCTGTCCTCCAGGAAAATCAGATTCTATTTCTACCACCATAAACACTGAATCGGGTTTTAATTCAGCTGCTTTGTTACCAGCAGTATCACCGGGCCCGGCTGTTTGCGCCTGCAGGGCAATTCCTGCAACTATCAGCAAAAAAAATAAAGAAAAAAACTTCATCGTATTCAGGTTTTTAAAATGCGGCAGGAACCATTCCAGACCGCATTTAAATATATACATAAGCTGCATTCAACGCAAATAATAGCCGGTTGAATTTTGTGCTGTTTTCCAATGCCCGCATACCGGTATTGGCCATAGCAGCGCAACAACTACCTTTGTTTTATTATGACCGATGAACATTTTATGCAGCTGGCTTTAAGAGAGGCCAACCGTGCTTTTGATGAAGGCGAAGTGCCCGTGGGCGCCATCATCACCATGCAAGATAAAGTCATTGCCCGCGGTTATAACCAGGTAGAGAAGCTGAACGATTGCACCGCGCATGCAGAGATCATTGCGCTTACCGCCGCCTTTAATTTTTTAGGGAATAAATACTTGCCAGACGCCACCTTGTATGTAACCGTAGAGCCCTGCCTGATGTGTACCGGGGCATTGTACTGGAGCAAAATTGCCCGGATTGTATGGGGCGCTGCCGATGAAAAAAACGGGCACAAACACATTACAGATCCCCACTGGCCCTTTCATCCTAAAACCAGCATTGAAAGCGGTGTGTTGAAAGAAGAATGCGCGCAGTTGATGAAAGATTTTTTTAAAGCGAGAAGATAATATTGAATTGCGTTCGGCAGAAATATAAATAGCTCCCCCCATCTTGTGCATAGCAAAAAACTGTTGAACGACAGTTAACTTCCCACAGCGTGGGCAAAAACCTGCGATGAACTGGCCTAGACCTTTCAGGAAATGACGCAAAACTTTTTTCTTTTGGGCCAAAACTTTAAGGAAATGCCCCAAAACTTTCTTCTTTTGGCGAAAAACTTCAAGGAAAAGGCGAAGAACCATTTTCTTTTGGGCCAAAACTTTCAGGGAATGGCGCAAAACTTTTTTCTTTTGCAGTAAAAACATTTTCGGAAGCCAAAGGCGATCGGGAAATAGCTAAAAACTTTTGTTTTCGGGCTAAAACTTTCAGGAAAAGGCCCAAAACTTTTTTCTTTTGGTGTAAAACTTTAAGGAAAAGGCGAAAAACTTTTGGTAGTGGGCCAAAAAAAAATTGCGGAATGATGGTTGTTGAGGGGGCGGGAACAAAAAACAGGCATACCGACCGGCGCCGGTGCACTTTATACAAAAAATTTATCCTGCCCTGCCAGGAAAGAATACAGGGTGTCGAATACTGGTGGGTGAACCCCGGGGATGTAAAATCCATATGACATCCAACTACCCCAGCTGCCCGCCCGAATGAATCTTTCGCGCTACCGCTCTTGTCGTCCTAATAACAAACAGGGAATGAAGAATGATGAAGTGGTCTACTCCATCATTCTTCATTCCCTGTTCAGTATTCAATATTCTACAGCTTTCTAATCTTCAGATTCTTAAACCAGATACCGCCGCCATGATCCTGTAAACAGATATGGCCTTTTGTATTTTCGCCCCAGCCTTTAATGCCCTTCCATTTACTTTTTTCTCTTAATGCATACCATTCTGATGTGCCAATTTCATAGTCGGCTACTTTTACCCCATTCAGCCAATGTTCTATGTGTTTGCCTTTGGCTTTTATAACGCTGTGGTTATATTCTCCTGCAGGTTTAGAAACAATTTTTATGGGTGGATGCATGTCATAATCCGCCCCGCTGTTCTGCCAGGTTTCCAGCTTACCCGGATAGCCAATGTCGTCAATCAACTGGTATTCAGAAGCCGACTCATAAGCTGCTCCATGTTCTTCATTAGCGCGGTATACAAGTCCGCTGTTGGCTGCTTTAATCAGTTTCCAGTCGAAGGCAAATTCAAAATCGCCGTATTCTTCTTTGGTAATTAAATCGGCCCGGTGCTGCACATTTTTTTCCTTGCAGTAGATTTCGCCATTGGCAATCTCCCAGCCGTCAGATTCTTTATTCTGATAAGGTCGCCAGAGCGGCGTAGCCTTCCCATCAAACAACAAAATCCATCCCGCTTTTTTCTCTGCTTTGGTAAGTGTGTTGTCTGCCTGCTGCGCCATTAACGCATTGCTGCCAACAGCCATTATGCCTAACAGCGTCAATAAATAAACCCTTATTGATCTCCGTTTCATATAATTTTTTTAGCTGATTAATTTTAATTTAGAAGGATCCCATTTAATGGCTTTTTCCTGGTAGTAGCTGTCGTTGCAAAGCAGGGCAGGTGCAGCAGCCCGGTAGCCAAACAATGCATCTTCTATAATGGGTTTACCGTTGCGGATGCCTTCTGTCCAATGATAAAAATGATCATAATGTGCCCCCTTGTAGCCATTTTCAGCACTGTACACCGTTACTTCCGGCGCCTTCATTTTCTTACGGTCGTAATCAGGCGCATATTGTTTGGATTTCAGTATCTGTGCATAGTTCTCCGGTGGATAAGAGAAATTACTGGTCAGTGTTACCTTATCCCACTCTACATTCAAAGAACCTTCGTTGCCTACCAACCGTAGTGAGGTGCCTTCTGCTGTTCCATCTACAAAATTTACGCGTAGTGATAAATTGAAAGCGGGGTGTGTGGGGGTTTGCGGATAATCAAACATGCCTATTAAAAGATCCGGTGCTTCGCGGCCGTCTTTCCAGTAACGTAAACCGCCGGTGGCCATAATTTTATTCGGCCCCATACTGCTGGTGATATAGTGCAGGCTGGAAAATAAATGCACGAAAAGATCACCGGCAACACCAGTACCATAATCTTTGTAACAGCGCCAGCGGAAAAAACGCTTGGGATCAAATGGACGATCAGGATAATTTTTCAGGAAGCGTTTCCAGTCTACTGTTTTTTCATTTCCATCTGCCGGCATATCGTACTGCCAGGCACCCCCGGGTGTATTTCTTGCCCAGAAACCTTCTGCATAGTTCAATGTACCTATGGCACCGGCTTCCAGCAATTCCTTTGCTTTTTCATTGCCCAGCGAGCTCATGCCCTGGCTGCCTACCTGGAAGATGGCTTTGTTTCTTGTTTGCGCATCTACTACGGCACTTCCTTCGGTAATATCGTGTACCATGGGTTTTTCGCAGTACACAGCTTTACCGGCGTTCATGGCGGCAATAGAAATTTCCTGGTGCCAGTGATCGGGCGTTGCTATGATAACTGCATCAATATCTTTACGGGAGAGAATTTCTTTGTACTCTTTTGTTACGGCAATATCATTGCCGTATTTCTTTTTAATATCATTCAACCGGCCATCGTATAAATCGCAGGCGGCTACCAGTTTTATACCGGGTACGGTTACAGCTGTGCTGGTATCAGCATTGCCCATACCTCCGGCGCCAATCAGGGCCAGCTGGATATTGTCGTTGGCACTGTAAACGGGTCTTTTTAAAATATACTGCTTGTGCATGGGTGAACCTGCTGCCAGCAAAGGACTAACGGTAACTGCCGCGGCGCCTTTGGCCATCGTGGCAATAAAATTCCTCCGCGATTTTGGTGAATGTTGGTCGCTCATAATGAGATAAATTGTTTTAAGCGCTGATAAAATATAAAAAAGGAAGTTACTAAAAAACAATTACCGGAATGGCATGAGAAAAGATTAGTACTGAACAATTGTGTTTTTTAATGTTCCTGATGCTGATAGAACCCCTAACCTTCATACCAGTTAGTAACGCCCCCTCCCAGCATGGCAGGGCAAGCGCTTCTCCGGTGCGCAGCCGGGGTTTCTTACCATTGACCTAACTACTGGCATTTGTTTTGAGTATTTAACTTTTGCCCTGTAAATTTGTTTTCTTTTTCAGACAGATACATTCAAATAAAAATCTAATTATTATGGCATTTACATTACCTGCGCTGCCCTATGCACACGATGCACTGGAACCGCATATTGACACACTGACCATGCAGATACACCATGGCAAACACCACCAGGCCTATGTTGACAATCTTAATAAAGCCATTGCCGGCACACCCAATGAAAGCAAATCACTGGAAGAACTGGTAAAAGTGGCGGGCACCATCAGTCCGGCTGTACGTAATAACGGTGGCGGGCACTGGAACCACAGCTTTTTCTGGGAAACGCTTTCCCCAAATGGCGGCGGTACACCGGAAGGCGCCCTGGCAGATGCCATCAATGCAGCTTTTGGCTCTTTTGATGCATTCAAGGAAAAATTTAATGCAGCAGGTACTACCCGCTTTGGAAGCGGCTGGGCATGGTTGCTGGTAAAAGATGGCAAACTGGAAGTTAGTTCTACGCCCAACCAGGACAACCCGCTGATGGATGTAGCAGAAGTAAAAGGCACCCCCATCATTGGTGCAGACGTTTGGGAACACGCTTATTACCTGAAATACCAGAACAAGCGTCCTGATTACCTGGCCGCCTTCTGGAACATTGTAGACTGGAAAAAAGCAGGTGCACGTTTTGCTGCTGCCAAATAAGTAAAAAATCAGTTTTTGTTTCACAATCCCGGTATATTTACCGGGATTTTTATTTAAAGAAACATACCATGAAAAAACTTCGCATTGTTCCCGCTTATTGTATCGCACTCTTTTGTATGGCCTGCTCCGGCAGTGCCAATAAAAATGAAAAAAGAGTAATGATTATGGCCAGCGGCAAAATAACAGTGACTGATAAAACTGTTGAAGTAGACCCCAGCCTAACCCACAATGAACAATCGGTGATTTTTACAGACGATAAACTGGCGCTAACAGTGAAAAGCACTGCAGGCACCAGCAAAAATTTCGATCTTACTGAAAATGGGGTGTACCTGCTGAACCTGCAGACAGATACATTAATAGGTGGGCTTGTAAACTATGGTTCTATAGGTATGCCCGGTTCTATTTCTGCAGAAGAAATGGACCATATTATAGACAGCACACAAAAACTGATGCAGGGGCTGAATGCCAATGATGCCTCAGGACCTTTTTTTATTCCCCCCTTCAACCTTAAAAAAGTAAGCGCCAAAAGCAATACGAAAATTGTAGGCTCCTTTAAAGGCATTCCTTACAAAAATGAGCCAGACAGCGATGGTAACCTGCCCGATGTAATCAAGTTTTTCTCTGTAAAACAAAAACGTGAGACGCTGAAAGATTTGATGGAGCAGCGGGCGAAGATTAAGCAAAACCATTAATAATAGTTCTTAGTTCTTGGTTCGGAGTTTATAGTTCTTCTGTGTAACTTACGCAATTATATTGGGGAAACTCCGAACTCCGAACTCCGAACTCCGAACTCCGAACTCCGAACTCCGAACTCCGAACTCCGAACTCCGAACCAGGAACCAGGAACTAAGAACTTTTACGGAACCGGGTCATACCCATGCCCACCCCAGGGATGGCAGCGGCTGATTCTTTTTACCGTTAGCCAAAACCCCTTAAACAACCCGTATTTTTTAAAAGCTTCCAGCGAATAATGCGAACAGGTAGGCGTAAACCGGCACTTGGGACCCAGTATAGGAGAAATGATCCATTGGTAGATTTTAATAGCCAGGATAAAAGGCAGGCTAAGTATCCGCAGCAATATTTTCATCGGCTATATTTATCAGCTTTTGTAAAATGTGGGCCAGTTTCTCTTTAACAAGCAGAAAGTCCGGTAGTTCTTTGCCCGTATAAATTAAAAACAGGGATAGCTTTTTTGGATGAACCTTCATCTTCTGATCCAGCTCCGTCTTTTGTAAGCGGTATCCCTCGCGTGTAAGCCGTTTTATGCGGTTACGGTCAACCGCCTTTTTAAAATTTCGTACGCTTACGCCCACCCCGCACTGCAAGCCGGTAACGGCAGCTTCCTTCTCTTCAAACAGGTAAAAAACACGGTAAGGAAAAACAGACATGCGCTGTCCTTTGCTAAAAAGCTGGTCGATGGCTTTCCGGCTTTTCAACCGCTCATTTTTTCCTAATGTGAATTGCTTCGCCAAATCCTGGTTTTTTTCCACGGAGGCAAATGAGGTTTTTCCCAGAGGGACAAGAGAAAGTATATAAGGAGCTCCCTTGTATCTCCACCCACACCCCGTGGTTCATAACAAAAATAGCCCCGAAAAAATTCCGGGGCTATAACTATTTGCGGACACCCTATCTCTATTTTACAGCAATAAGGTGTTGAGATTATCTTACTTTAATCCTTTCTCGTCAGAAACGGTCAGTTTATGACGCCCTTTTGCACGGCGGCTGGCTAATACTTTACGGCCATTGGCAGTTTGCATGCGCTTGCGGAAACCATGTACGGTTTTACGACGGCGCTTATGGGGTTGAAATGTTTGTTTCATTGTTTAATTTTTTTCACGCTGTTTGAAATACGGCCTGTGAGAAGCAGGCCAGGTTTCCGTCTCACAACAGGTCACCACACCCGTTGTTTGTGAAAGGACGGCAAAGGTAGGGTTTTGACACCATAGATCGAAGCGTCAATGGTATTTTTTTGATCGCGGCATATTAACCACAGAGGCAAAAGAGGTATTCACGGAGGGAAAAGAGGTCATTGCTGATCAGGAAGCCGCAAGCACAATACTCCTGTACCGCCGAGAAAACCTCCTTTGCCTCCGTGGTAAAAAACTGGTCCGCGAAGCGGAAACCGCTAATCTTCTGCTTCCAAATCCAGGTGCTCAGACTTTACCGCCGCTCCAAAGAAATTACATGCATGATAAACAAAGTCTTCTGTAGAGTCTGTGGTGAAAAAGCGAAGCTGGCCAGTTTTGCTGCAGGATAGCTCTATCTCCGGGTGGCGCTGCAGGTAATCTGAGAGGCTATCTGCCACAATCTGTCCCTGCGAAAGCAATGTTACACCGGGTGGCAGCAGCTGCGCAATGGCATCTTTTAGCAGGGGATAATGCGTACAGGCCAGCAAAAGGGTATCAATCCGGTCAGATTTTGAAAAGATATTGTTGATATGCTGTTTTACGAAATAGTCAGCCCCCGGCTTGTTGTGCTCGTTGGCTTCTATCAGCGGCACCCACATAGGGCATGCTTCCTGCACCACTTTTACTGAAGGGAAGAATTTTGCTATCTCGATGGGGTAAGAGCCGGACAAGACTGTTCCGCTGGTAGCCAGTATGCCTACGGTATTGGTTTTTGTGTAGTGCCCAATCATTTCAGTACTGGGCCTTATCACCCCCAGCACTCTTTTGGCGGGCCCTATCCTGGGCAAATCATTTTGCTGAATAGTTCGGAGTGCTTTGGCAGAAGCCGTATTACAGGCCAGTATTACCAGGTGGCAGCCCTGGCTGAAAAACCACTGTACGCACTGCAGGGTATAGTGATAGACGGTTTCAAAAGAACGGTTGCCATACGGCGCCCTTGCATTGTCGCCCAGGTAGAGGTAATCGTACTGCGGTAGCCTGGCGGCAATGTCTTTCAGAACGGTTAAGCCACCGTAACCTGAATCAAAAACACCTATGGGTTGGGCCTGCTGCATAAACAAAAATAAAAACGCCAGGCTTATGAACCTGACGTTTTTTTAAGTGCTTTATCTAAAGGTTTATTTCAACCCTAATTTCTTCTTTACCAAAGGAGCCAAATCATCAGCTGGAGGAGAAACCAATAAGGCTTCTTTTACAAACACATAGGTGTAGCCATTTTCTTTTGCTACGGCCTGTACTGCATCCAATGCTTTTTTCTGGATAGGAGTAGAATATTCTTCCTGTTTTTTCTGCAGTTCCTGCTGAATGCGCTGCTCTTCACCCTGCATATCCTGCACCTGCTGCTGTAATGCTTTCCTTTTCACTTCTTTTACTGAAACCGTCATGGTAGAAGAGTCTTTGTAGAATTTAGCTACTGCATCGTCAAATGCAGATTGCTTATCCTGCGCACTCTGGTACAAAGCATCACGGAACTGCTGTAAGGCAGTATCAGCTTTTTTAGCTTCTGGCATAGAAAGAATAATATCACTCAGCGCAATATGGCCAATCTTGTTCTGCGCCTGGGCACGGTTTCCTGCTGCAACTAAAACAATTGCCAGGAGTGCTAATGTAAAAACCTTTTTCATTGTTGTGTTTGTTTTTTAGTACGCTGTATAATGCCCGGTTGTATGCGGGCTTTATTTTATAGTTGTTTTTATTAAAGACTGCGTTGTTTGCAGAAAGCTGCTTTTGCGTTTATTTAACAGGCTTCCTTTTATTTTATACCCAGTTCTCTCAGCACATCCTCGCTCTTGTCCAGTTTGGGGTCGGCAAATATAACAGTAATTCCTTCACTTTTATCCAAAATAAAATCGTATTGTTTGGCCACGGCTATTTTTTGAATAGCGTTGAATACCTTGTCCTGCACCGGCTTTACCAGCTCCTGTCTTTTTTTAAACAAATCGCCTTCAAAACCAAATCTTTTGCGCTGTAAATCACGGGTTTCCTTCTCTTTTACAAAAATCTCGTCCTGCCTTTTCTTCTTCAGTACATCGCTTAGCATTACTTGTTCTGCTTCAAAATCCTTGTACATCTTATCCAGTTCAGCCTGCTTTGCTTCAATTTCTTTCTGCCACTGTTCGCTTACCTGGTCAAGCTTTTTCTGCGCCTCTTTATAATCCGGCATCTTATCCAGGATGTACTTGGTATCTACAATGGCGTAGCGCTGGGCATTGGCAGTTACCGCAAATACAAACAGGCTACAGGCAACAAAGAATAGTTTTTTCATCCTATTTATTTTTCATTTTTGACAAGGGGACAGCGTCTCTGCCCGGCTGGCAGCACAGCATTCCCAAACATAAATTTATTCCGGTTCAAAACCAAGCAGGAAGGTAAACTTGGCGGCACCTTTAAGTCCCGTACCAGGCTGCAACCTGTCTAACCCTACACCGTAGTCGAAGCCCAGCAAACCAAACATGGGCAGAAAGAAGCGCATACCTAAACCGGCACTTCTGCGCAGCCTGAAGGGGTTGTAATCCTTGTAATTATACCAGCCATTGGCTGCTTCAAAAAATGCCAGTCCGTAGATGGTGCTGCTGGGGTTGGTACTGAACGGATACCTCAGCTCAAGCACATATTTATTAAACAGCGTAAAGAACTGGCTGGTACTGTTCTGATCAGGATTGATACGTGGATCCGAATTGGTATAAATAGGGTAACCTCGCTGTGAAATGATATCGTAGCCAAGTATACCATAGTTATTGGAAAGACCTGCATCACCCAGCTGGAAGCGTTCAAAGGGTGAGTAATCAAGCTGGCTGTTGTAACGGCCCATGAAACCAAATTTGGCGGCGGCTTTCAACACAAACTGTTTGTTACGCTCTTCTCCCATAGGACGGCCCAGGGGTACATACCACTCTCCATTGAAACGCCATTTGTGGAACTCCACAAATTTATAGGGGTTTACAGAAGTGGCCAGGCTTTTGTCGAACAACGAATATGGTGGCGTAAACTGTCCGCTCACGGTAAAGTTGGAACCACTGGTAGGGAACATAGGCTGGTTAACAGAAGACCTCGACAAAGAAACTTTCAAACTGATATTGTTTGATTTACCATTGCTGAGGTTGGTACCATCGCTTAGCCTGAAAAAGCCAGGGTAATTGCGCAGGTTGTACTGCGTATAGTTTAACTGGTACACCAGGGTAAAAAAGTCATCGGGCCATTTCAATTGCTTGCCCAGCGCTACGGAGAAACTGAGTGATTTTAAGAACGAAGTATCTGCAGCGGCTTTGCTGTAAGTACCGGTTAAGTAGTCATAAGAGTTAGAGTACTTGGTACTGGCTACGCTGAAGGTGAGTGAATTCCTCTTCTTGCCGCCCAGCCATGGTTCTGTAAAAGAAGCATTGTAAGAACGGAAGGCACGGCCATTACTTTGCACACGTACGCTTAATTTTTGTCCATCACCGGTGGGTAATGGGTCCCAGGCAGATTTCCTGAAAATATTTTTAATAGAGAAGTTGTTGAAAGAAACCCCCAGGGTACCGGTTAAGCCAATACCACCACCCCATCCTGCACTCAACTCCAGCTGATCGCTTGATTTTTCTTCTACGCTCCAGTTAATATCCACAGTACCATCATCCTGGTTGGGAACAATATTGGGGTTGATTTTTTCCTGGTTGAAATAGCCCAGCTGAGCAATCTCGCGGTTGGTACGTATAACATCGCTTCGGCTAAATTTCTCTCCCGGAACGGTGCGGAGCTCGCGGCGTATTACATACTCTTTTGTCTTTTCGTTACCGCTGATGGTTACGTTTTTGATGGTGGCCTGCGGACCTTCAACAATGCGGATTTCGTGATCAATAGTATCATTATACACCGCTGTTTCAATGGGGTCTGCACGAAAAAACAGGTAGCCATCATCCTGGTAAAGACCGCTGATATCACCACCTTCCGGCGTTAGCTGCTTACCCACGCGCTTGTTCAGGGTTTCAAGATTGTATACTTCACCTTTCTTGATGCCCAATATTACATTCAGGATAGAATCGGGGTATTTGGTATTTCCCTTCCAGGTAATGTTACCAAAATAATACCTGTGTCCTTCTGCAACTTTAATATCTACGTTCAGGTTTCCCTTCTTGTTATAGTATTGGGTGTCTGCTTCAATCACGGCATCGCGGTAGCCCAATGAGTTGTAATATTCCAGCAGCTTCACCTTGTCTTCTGCATATTTTTTATCGTTGAATTTGGCGGAAGACAGTTTAAACCTGAAATAAGGATCTATGAAATCCATTGTTTTGGTGGGAGAAAGAAAGCCCCATTGCTGCACGTATTCTTTAAATGTAAGCCGCTTGTTGGTGCCGTACACACTTTTATCATCGCTTGGATAAATGCTCATGCGCATCGCTTCCTTTGTGCCTTTCAGCTGCTTTTTCAGTTTGCTTTCAGACACGGTCTCGTTGCCAAAAATATTCACCTGGTTTATGCGCACCTTGTTGCCCTTGGTAATATTCAGGGTAAGGTTTACAGAGTTGGTAACGTTGGGGTCCAGCTTTTCATCAATCTTTACCGTAGCGCTCTGGTAGCCTTTTTCTGTAAAGTATTTCTGAATATTTTCAATGGCAGTCAGTTTTACGTTTTCCGTAACCACCCTGCCCTTTACCAGGCCAGATTTGGTTTTAAGATCGTCTTCCTGACCTTTCTTAATGCCTTTAAATGAAAAATTGCCCAGCCTGGGTCTTTCTACCACATGTATTTCTACATAAATATCCTTGCCGTCAATTTTAGTGAAATATATCTGTACGTTGGCAAACAGGTTTTGCTTCCAGAGGTTCTGGATGGCATGACTGAAATTATCGCCGCCTGGGTATACTACTTTATCCCCTATATTTAAACCGGATATGGAAGTAAGCAGGGATTGATCATAGGCTTTGGTACCGGTGAAAACGATGCCTGCCAGCACATATTCCTTGGGCGATTTTGACTGGATAATCTCTATAAGGGCTGGATCTACCGAAGTAGGTTTGGAAGTATCCTGTTGTGCCAGTGCGGTAGCTGATGAAAAAACACAAATCAATAAGCAGTGTACTAAGTGTAATGATTTTGGCATCCAGTCTTACATTTTAAGAGATCGGCAAATTAAAGGGATTAATGAAAAGTCTTTGTTAAATCCTGCTGCATTCTGCAACAAACCGGCGTTTCCTTGTTAATGTTCCCTCCCTATATGGAAACAGGCGGCCGTTTTGCAACAGCTGCCTTATTGTGCAGGTATTTCCTGTTTAACCTGCTGACCGGTTTTTCCAAAACGGCGTTCCCTTTTTTGAAAATCCAGGATGGCTTCGTACAGTTTTTCTTTCCTGAAATCGGGCCAGCGCACATCGGTAAAATACAGTTCCGCATACGCCAGCTGGTACAATAAAAAATTGCTGATGCGGTACTCACCACTGGTGCGTATCATCAGCTCCGGATCCGGAAAATTGCTGGTAGTAAGGTATTGCTGCAAAGTATCCTGGTTAATGGTTTCAGGGTCTACTTTTCCGGCTTTTACATCTTTTGCAATATTTTTTACAGCGTTTACCAGTTCCCAGCGGCTGCTGTAACTCAATGCCATCACCAGGTTGAGCCCGGTATTGGCAGCGGTAAGATCCAGCGCCTCTTTCAATTCCTGCTGCGCATAATCCGGCAACATTTTCAAGTCGCCAATTACGTGCAGCTTGATATTATTCTTGTTCAGTGTTTCTACTTCCTTGCGGATGGTATCTACCAGCAGCTCCATTAAACCGGTTACCTCGTATTCGGGCCGGTCCCAGTTTTCAGTGCTGAAAGCATACAATGTAAGGTAGCCGATGCCCAGTTCAGCACATCCTTCTACAATATTGCGCACACTCTCTACACCATGAAAATGGCCATACAGCCGGTCCTGGCCCTGCTCCTGTGCCCAGCGTCCATTACCATCCATAATGATGGCAATATGCTTTGGCAGCTTTTGCAGGTCTATACTGGCTTTCAGCGAATCCATAACAAGTGTTTTAAAGGCGGCAAATCTACAAAAAACTATTGGCACGGGGGCATTTTATATTGGGGGAAGCTGTAGCGGAAGCCTTGGGCGGAGAGCTGCCAGCTACGAGCCAATAAAAAAGCGCACCAAATGATGCACTTTTCAATATTTTAATGCTGATTGATTTATTTCTATGTGCAGGCTCGCAGCTCAAAGCTACAGGCTCAAAGCTGGTGCTAATCGGCTTTAGGGCAATGGTAAGAAGAAAGATTGAAGGAGAAAGTGATTTCCGCCATTACGTAAGAGTCTTTTTGCTTGGGAAAGCCTCTCTGACGGCCTGTGCCGTTTACAAAGCCTATTTTATCGGTGCCGGTTTCACCGCTACGGTCGTTCAGCAATTCTGCCAGGGAGGACGAACCGTCTGGTAATTTGGGAAATATGACAGGGTCTACATAATTTTTGCTCACATCGTCCAGGTAATCAGTGCCTGTAAAACGATAGACCACTTCAAAACCCACATTTACCTTCTCTGTAACATTGTATTTTACGCCCACGCCCAACGGAACACAAAGTGCCATTGACCCGTAAGGTTTCCTGTCGGGATAGGCTGCATAGCCCTGTCCTTCTGTACCCAGCGGACGCAGAAACACTTTCTGCCCCTGGTAAAAAGCATATGGGTCATAGCTAAAGGCGCCTACGCCAAAAGTAATATAGGGAGTAAACGCATAATCCAGGGTACCGGGCTCAAAGCGAAGGAAGTTGAAGTCTCCCTGCAGGGCCAGTTCCCACACATTGGTATTAAAGCTGAGGTTGCGGCGAAGTTGGTAGGCATTTTTGGTGTTGTACACATCAGAATACCCCAGCTGCGCATAGTGGCCACTCACCCTTAGGGCTATATAATTGCCAAACTGTTTACGAAAAAACGCCCCGAGGGCTATTTTAGGCCTGTTCAGCCTTGCATTGGTATTAAGATCACCAAAATAATGGGCGGCGCCGGCACTAATTCCAAACTCACCTTCATGCACGGTGGCCTGTTTCTGCGCCGCAACGGCAAACACAGATAAAAGCCCGGCAAATACTACCCATATTTTTCTCATAGTTGCAAAATAAAATATTATCTCCCTTTGTTAACGCAATATTCCCGGTTTTCTTTTACCGGTAGCCAGCATATTTTTAAACTTTAACAGATTGGCTGCAAATTAATTCCGGCTGTCAAGCCCCCACATTAATTTGGTACGCAGGGTCTGTAAGAAATTGTTTTCGTTTAAGCGTATCAGGCTCATGGTAAAAGCTTCCCGTTTTACCGCCAGCTGCACATTTTTGCTCACCACATGCCTTCTTGAATCCAACGCACATATAAAATCTTCGGCCCTGCCTTCCACTTCAAAAGAAATCACGTTATTATCGGGTACTACAATTGATCTTACATTAAGGTTGTGCGGTGCCACCGGCGTAATCACAAAACTGCCACTATCAGGAAACACAATAGGCCCATTGCAGCTGAGCGAGTAGCCGGTAGAACCCGTGGGCGTAGACACAATCAGCCCATCAGACCAATACGTATTCAAAAACTCGCCATTCAAATAAGTATGGATTTTAATCATGGGCGAAGTATCCTTTTTGTGAATGGCAAATTCATTGAGTGCATAAGGTGTTTCGCCAAACAGTTCCTCACTGGCATCCAGGTGTATCAATGAACGTTTATCTATCACAAAACCTCTCTTAACCAATGCGTTAACAGCAGCTACCGCATTTTCTTTTCCAATGCTGGCCAGGAAACCTAATCTGCCAAAATTTATGCCAAGTACAGGGATATTTTTGTTGCCGGCCAGGGTAACGGTATCAAGCAGGGTACCGTCTCCGCCAAGGCTTATCAGAAACTCTATAGACTTGTCCAGTTCCGATTCATCGCTGAAAGTAGTAACAGGCGCGGCAAACTGTATTCCGGGTGTTATCTGTTCAAAATAAGGCCGGTAAATAACGGGTGCAATTTTCTGCTTTGCCAGCTCATCAAAAAGCTCCTGCACTTCCAAACGGTGATCCCAATCCATCACCCTGCTGTAAATAGCTACTTTCATTCATTTAAATTACGTGAAAAATCCGGAAGATAAGGTTTAAGGCGGAAGGTTTAGGGTATAGGGTCCTTACCCATGTCCTTACACCTTACACCTTACGCCCTACACCTTCTACCCTATGCCCTTTTAAAAGTCGTTACGGATATGAAAGAAGAGACCGCGCTGACCCAGCTGGTTGACACTGTATTCGCAGCGGAATACAAAATCGTACACAGACACTACATCAATACCGGCGCCGGCGGTATACAGCAGCTGGTTCACCAGCGAGTTCTGCGGAAAGGTTTTATTATAAACATAGCCCAGATCTCCGTAGACTTTTGCATAAAAGGCAAAGGGTACTGATTCGAGGCTGGGGATGCGGCCACCATTCACCCTGAAACCAAAAAGCTTTTTCCGGGCGGTGCTGCGCAGCATTCCGCCCGCCACTCCATCTACTACATATTTTTCCAGTCCCCTTAAATACACATCGCCATAGCCCAGCAGGCGCTGGTTAAAATAAGGCTGGTCCAGTGGCAGCTTTACCATGCCATAACCCTGCATACCAAAGTAAAATGTATGCCCCAGTGCCCAGCCATTGGTGAATCTTGCCGTAAACTGTGAAAGGTTCATACTGCTGTTGATGCCGCGGCGGGTAAAATTAATATCGCCCACAAATCCTTTCAGCACATAAGAGATATAGTCACATTTCTGGTATTCCAGTGTATAAGAAAGCTCCGGGTAAAACAGGTGCTGTACGCCGTTATTAAAATAGGTTGGACTGACTCTTTCTACAGCGCTGTCTGTCTGCAGGTAATAGGCTCCCAACCTTACAGTATGTTTAGTGGTTAAAGCGGGCCGGTAAAAATAATTGAGCGTGGCACTGGTTTGCTGAAAAAGGTATCTCTGGGTGTGTGCGGTATTTTCAGTGTTGATGAAAACCTGGCGGTTATCGATGGTGCTGGCATTCACTTCTTTTAAAGCTGCATGGAACACACCAAATCCATAACCATGCTTCATCGACCTGTCTGCATAGGGCTGATCGTAATTTAATTGTAACTGCCGCGTATAGCCCGTAATCAGCCATGCCCGCAGGCGGTCGTTTCTGCCGGTAAAATTGTTGTATAAAAATTTGAGTCCGTAATTAACCCGCGAAAGACTGTAATTCTTATCAGCCCAGGCAGCAAGGTTCCTGTCGATGGGTCTGAAATAAGGTACGGGGAAAATGTACCAGCGCTCTACCACGTCAATCTGCACATCTACCAGGTAACCACGAAAGCCTTTTAGTGACACTATTACCTCGTTGAAGAGGCGGGTGTTAATAAGCAGTTCTTTGGAACGTTGAAATTTGGCTACCAGCTCCGGCAGGTAGACGGAATCACCGGTTTTAAAAGGCAATTCCCTTTCAATGGTAAAATTTTTTGTTTTACGGTTGCCTTTGATATAAATCTTACTGATAATAAAATGAGGCGTTTGAGCAGGCGGGGTGGCTGCACCGGGTGCTGAAGCAACGGTATCTGACTGGCACCAGCCGGTAAAAGAGCAATACAGCAGCCCCAGCAGCAGCATGTAAGATTTGTTTTTCACTGGCATGGCAATCTTTCTCAGCGGATAGTATTTAAAGGGATGTAAGAGAAGGATTGAAAACATTACATATTGAGGTAGTTCATCAGGTGGTCGTAATTGGTGCGCAGTTCATTTTCGTACAGCTCTTCACCAAAATAATATTTAACGGTGTACTCATACCGCTGGAAGGTGGACACAATATCAGATACTTCAAACCGGTTCAGCTTAATGGTAACATAGAGCAGCTGCAGCTGGTTATCGTAAAAAGTATTCAACTGGGTTATCTGCGCGTCGTTGGTTTCTACCAATTTGCATATCTCGGAAAAAGAGAAATTGGCTTTCTCCAGTTCCAGTACAATAATGCCGCCGGGTTCATCGGTACCGGTCATACGGCCCAGGTATTTGAGCAGGTCTGATGAAGGGATGGCGCCGGCCCATTCCATTTCTTTTTCTACTACCGGAATCACACTCAGACCGTAACTATTGCACAATTGCACGGCCTCCAGGAAATGCGATTCAGCCTTTACAGACAGTTTCAGTAACTGGTGTTCCATTTGTTGCAGCAACTGGCCATCGTCTGCTGCATTCAGCGCATCATCTTCGCTTATCAATCCCACAAATTTGTCATGATCGGTTACAGGCAAGTGTATTAAATGATAATCTGCCATTAATTGCTGCGCATGATAGGCAGTGTCCTGGAGCGACAAAACTGGCAGCGATGACGATATGAGTTGTTTATTTAGCACTTTATCTGACCGGTGTTTAATAGTAAATGGATAATACCTGACTGGCAAAAAATGACACAAAACACAATCAGAGAACGCTGTTGCCGGCCGGATTATTACAATAGACTGCAATTACAGGGTAACCGCTGCTGGCTGGTTAAGCTTTGTCAAAAATTTATGAAGGATGGCGTTGAACTCTTCCGGTGTCTCCATCATGGGGGCGTGGCCGCATTTGTCTATAAAATGCAGCTCACTATTGGGAAGCAATTTGTTGAATTCTTTTCCTACAAAAGGCGGGGTAATGGTATCGTTATTGCCCCAGATCAATAAAGTAGGCTGTTTTACCTGGTTCAGTTCTTCACCCAGGTTGTTGCGGATGGCGCTTTTTGCCAGGGCAATAATTTTGATCACTTTAAGGCGGCTGTTTACGATATCGTATACTTCGTCTACCAGCTCTTTACTGGCCATCAGCGGATCGTAAAAAGTAAGCTGTGTTTTCTTTTTGATATATTCGTAATCACCTCTTTTGGGATAGGTATCGCCCATGCCATTTTCAAAAAGGCCAGAGCTGCCGGAAAGAATGAGTGATTTAATACGTTCCGGATGTTTCAGCACGTGTACAAGGCCCACATGCCCGCCCAGTGAATTCCCCAATAAATGGATATTCTGGTAGTTACGGGCTTCAATAAATTTGTGTACAAATTTCTCCAGTCCACCCACGCTTGTATGCAATATGTCCAAATCAAACAGCGGCAGCATTGGCACCACCACTTTGTTATAACGGCGGAAATATTCTATAAGCTGTTCAAAATTACTGAGCGCGCCAAATAAACCATGCAGCAATACCAATGGTTCACCTTCGCCTTCCTCAACAAACCTGAACTTGTCTAACTGTTTAATTTCGTAATTCATTGTCAAAAATTACAACGCGCCTGCAATTGGATGCTAAAATAATTGATTTGTAACAAATATGCCTGTAAAACAAAGTTATAAAACCATTTTTTAAAAGAGGCAGGTATTAATCGGCATAGATACTATTTTTCAGTCATATACCTAATGTGTATCAATTAATTATTAAAGTGCCATCACCCGTTCAAGAGCCATCCATAGACGCTGTTTACATGTCAGGCCGGAGGTATTTCTACTGAAACACCCGCAAAAAAATCTTCCAGCTGAATAAACATGTCTTTAAAAACCGGAATCAGCGTACCAATGGCATTCATTGCTTTAGGGCCCCAGGGCTGAATAAACCCGTACGTCTTTGAAGAAGCAATGGTGCCGGCTGCTATCAAATTCACTTTTTCTGCATAAAACAGCAGTACGCTCAGCATAACGGCATACAATGCAATGTACAGCAGTATGCCTGCTAATTTGTTTGCCCAACCCAGCAGGGCCAGTTCTGCGGTTTTCTCCAGCAGGCCCGCGCCCAGGCGTACCAGCAATACTACGCCAATGAAAACTACTGCAAATGCAATGACTGGCAGCCATTTTGCACCAATATGCAAACTGTCTTTCATCCATACGGCGGTTACCACCGACAGTTTGATGGCTGCCGCCAGGCCCGCAATAAGGGCTAGCAGCGAAAAAACGGCAATGATGGCCCCCTTGCGGTAGCCTTTCACTATTGCCATCAGCATTAATACAATAAAGACTATATCAATCAGCATGGAATCGGTTTACTTTGCCAGCAATTCCTTTACAGCGGCACCAATGGCTTTACCGTCTGCCTGTCCGGCCAGCTGTTTGGTGGCCAGTCCCATAATTTTACCCATATCGGCTACAGAACTGGCGCCGGCATCTGCTATTATTTTTGCCAGCACGGCTTTCAGTGCAGCATCATCCAGTTGTTTGGGCAGGAATTTTTCTATTACAGCAATTTCTTCTTCTTCTTTTATTGCCAGGTCGGGGCGGTTTTGCTGCTGGTAAATAAGCAATGAATCCTTGCGCTGCTTTACCAGTTTCTGTAATAATTTAGGCTCATCGGCTTCCTTTAGTTCTCCTCCGGCGCCCTCGGCTGTTTTTGCAATAATGATGGCGGCTTTGATGGCCCTTAGTCCGCGCAACGCTCCTTCGTCCTTAGCTTTCATGGCATCTTTCAAATCGGCCATTATCTTTTGTTCCAGGCTCATAGCAAAAAATTTATGGGATGTTTTATAATTTGTTTTCTTTTAACTGCTGATCCTGGAATTTACGGTAGAAGGTCTTGGCAAAAGTTTTCATATCATCTACCAGTTCAGCATTTTTTGTAGCCCGGTTAAATGTATCGGCCATAGTCATAAAAGTCTGGTAATAGAAATCTGCCATTTCATCTACCATCATTTCCTTTGTCCATAAGTCTATGCGCATGGCGGACTTGTCTGCACCATCCCAGAATGCCAGCATCATGGCTTTGGATACCTGGGCCATATCTGCTGTGCTGTCGCTTGCTTTCCAGTTAATCTGCTGCGGTACTTTATTATCATCCAGCAACACATCTACGGTAATTGTTGATTTTATCATAATGTAAAATATAAATCGTAAAGGTAACGGATTTGCCCTGTCATTGTTCGATGTGCTGCCATGCAGCGGCCAGCATCTGCTGCCTGTCGAAAACAGCGGCTTCCTGTTTTGCCTGTTGCACCAGCAGCTGTAACTGGCTTTCATCTTTGTACAGCAATATCATTGCCTTTGAAAAACCTTCTGCGGTCTGGTGCTCATCCACCCACAGCGCAGCGCTGGTTAGTTGCCGGTTGGTAGCATTGCCGGTAGCAATCACTGCCTTGTGCGATTGCACAGCCCAGAGCATTGCTAGCGGAAAAACAGGTGCTCCTGCCGGGTACAGCATGGCATAACAGGCTGCTACCAGTTGGGCGGTGATGTTTGGATTGTTATTTTTAAGCAGTACTACGTCTTCGCGGTATTTATAGGTCTGCAGTTTTTCTTCCAGGGTGTCCGTCCAGGCTGTATAACTACCGGCCAACACCAGTTGCATATTGGATTGCTGCCATTTTTTAAATATAGAAAATGCTTTTAATAATTCTATCAGCTGGTGATCTTCACTGATGTCTCCCGTAAATAAAAAAAAAGATCGTCCGCCGGTATACTGTGTTTTGATACTTTCTGCTTCAGTCCATGACTGTCCGGTAATGATTTGTTGCTGTGCAGGAGCTATGAACACCTGCTGCGCATGCGCGGAAGCCGCAATATTACCGGTAAACAACAGTTGTTTGCCGGGCATACCAGGCAGTGTTTTATGCTGTTTCTCTATGCAATAAATATCAAATGCAAATGTTTTTTCGTGCGGGGTTACCAGCCGGTCGGCCCCCATATTTACTACTACTTTTTTGCGCCGGGCATGGTCCAGCCATTGAAGGGGCAACTTTCTTAAGCGGCGCAATCCAATGTTTTCTCCTGCTTCCAGCAGCGCTGTTTTGCCGGATACCAGGAAAACAAATTCATGAGCGGGGTGCTGGCTGGTAATATCACGCCAGAATTCGTCCGTAAATGTACGTAGTGTGGTTTGGCTTTTATACGTATTTCTGTAATCAATAATTATTTTCATAGCGTGTAAACCGCAAATTTACGCAGGCAGTTTTGTTTATTGCCTTTTGGTTGTAAACAGTTTATAGAAAAAACCCCCGCAAATGCAGTATTTACGGTATGGGCAAAACAGGTACAAACCCTTTGCGCGGGCATAATGTTTGCAATACTTTTGAATAGTAATCCGGCTGTAATCCAGTTATCCAATCATCCAAATACCAACTCTATGAAAAACATCTACTCTAAAATTTTCATTCACTTTATTGCCTTTGGCTTATTGATTTACCTGCCGGCAGGTATTAACGCACAGTGTTTGTGTTCTGCAGGTGTACCGGCTACGCCCCAGGTGCAGGTAATAACCATACCACCCACCACTATCAGTACACTCAATTTTACGTTTCAGCAGTTTAATCCATCTATAGGTACATTACAGTGTGTAAAACTGATAGATACCATTACCGGTGTTTCTTATACAGGAGCACGCAATACAGGGCCAGATTCAACTGACTTCCTGTTTTTGCTGTCACTTACCAATAAAATAAGCGGGCCCGGTATCAGCATGACGCGTCCTTTTACACAAACTTATGGATACGATTTGCTGGCGCCCTACGGTGACCCGCTGAACGGAGACACCATTACTTACGGACCTACCAATATCATTAATACCCCTATCAGCACCGCTTCTACTACGGGCAATGCTGCCTATATAGGAGCAGGTACTGTAAACATTGTATATGCCATCAATGGTGGTATGATTACACAGGATGGCGGATCCAATTACAAATCTGCTGTATCTACCACTATTGGAGGCAGCATGTCACTGACTTATTACTATTGCCCCAGTTCATTACTGGCCAGCGGACTCCAAAATTTCTCTGCGAAGAAAGTAGACAGAAATATTGTACTGAAATGGGATGCGCAGAATGCCGCAGACATCAGCCTGTTTGATGTTGAATACAGCATTGACGGCATCGCCTTCAGCCCGGTAGCAACACTGGAAGCCAGCCGCAGCGCCGCTACCAGCAGTTATAATTACAACTATGCATTGAATGGTAACAGCGAAGGAGCGGTCTATTTCAGGATTAAACAAACCAGCACCAGCAACAAAACCAGTTATTCCGCTGTTCAGAAAATTATGCTGAACCAGAAAAATAATCCCGGCATTACCATCCGTCCCAACCCTGTGGTAACCGGTTTGTCTGTCTCTTTTGACAGGCCCCTGACCGGTGATTATTCTGTAGACCTGGTAAGCCTTTCAGGCCAGGTAATTGTTAATAAAAAAGTGAAATTAACCAACAGCAATACCATACCGGTTAACTGGACCAGCAAACCAGCCCCCGGCATCTATTTTACCCGCATTACCAACACCAGCACTATGGAACAACAGATAGTAAGGGTGGTAGTACAGTAATGGCAGACACCAGCTGCGCTTAAAAAGCTAAGTTTTGCAGAAAGCTACCGGCCAAAAACCGGTAGCTTTTCACTTTTTACGACAACATTTTTGAATGCTTGCCGTTACTTTGTTACTTTTGGTACCGGAACCGGCCCGTAGCATACAGGCGGAACCCTTTTCATACACCGGCTTTAGTTTGCTTTACAACAATGCCTAATGACCATTTCAGCACATGCAGGCCGTAATCTTTGGTAATTTTTTGCATTAAAACAGTATTTTTGGTCACTTACAGTATTTTACAGGCAAACCTTTACAAGCTATAAAAAAAATATATTGGCAAATCTTTCATCACTCATGGAGTATAATACAACGAGAAACCATCTTGTAATGCGCGAATACGGGCGCCACATTCAAAAGATGGTGGAATATTTACTCACCATTGAAGACCAGGAGAAAAGACAAAAAAACGCTCATGCCATGATTGAGCTGATGGGCTTTTTGAACCCGCATCTTAAAAACGTAGAAGACTTCAGGCATAAATTATGGGATCATCTTTTTTTGATTGCTGATTTTAACCTGGATGTTGAATCGCCCTACCCCATTCCTACAAAGGAAACCCTGAAATCAAAACCCAAACCATTGCGCTACCCCAAGCGTTATCCTAAATTCTCTCATTTGGGTAAAAACCTTGAGGTGGTTATCAATAAGGCATTGAAGGAAGAAAATCCTGAAAAGAAACTGGGC
>JANPGT010001034.1:0-4562 GCA_031424135.1 Chitinophagaceae bacterium | reverse complement strand
GTTTATTCAGGAGACCCCAATCCACATGTGATTGCAGGTTTTGGTACCTCTGTACGTTACAACAAATTAACTTTCAGCCTTAATGCAGGCGGTGCTTTTGGATTCCTGATTTATAACAACACCGCTACATCAGTAACCAATATTGCCGGTATTGTTGCGGGTAGAAATATTGACCTGGCGGCGTATAATTCTGCAGAGAAAGCAGGTAGCGGCGTAGGTGCTTCCACCCGTTTCCTGGAAAAAGGTGATTATGTAAAGCTGAGAAATGCCACTGTACGTTACAATTTCGGCAATGCAGGCAAATATGTTAAGAACCTGAATGCTTTTGTATCGTGCAGCAACATCTTTGTAATAACCAAATTCACTGGTTTTGATCCTGAGGTAAACATCGATAAATCTAACGGAGCTTATCCATCAAGGTCTATTGAGTATGTTCCTTATCCAACACCAAGGGTGGTTACGTTTGGCGTAAGCTTTTCATTATAATTAAAAATTTTAAAAATCAGTCTATATGATACGGTTCAAAAAAATTCATATTTTAACGATTCCGGCGCTTGCCCTGATGGCGGCGGGTTGTACAAAACTTGATGAAAAATTGGGAAGTACACTTAACAGTGGCCAGGCAGGCGTGGCCCTGGGTGCTGCTGGTACCGGACTGCTGCTGAACGCCGCTTATGCAGATGTGGCAGGCCCTTTTACAGGACAAAGCGGTGTTTTTTCACTGGAAACAAACACCAGCGATGAGTCTCTTGTACCTACAAGGGGGGGAGACTGGGATGATAACGGTGTTTGGCGCGTACTGCACAGCCACCAATGGAATGCAGATCACCAGCAGATTAGGGATAATTTCAACGACCTGAATAAACTGAACTTTGATGCTACCAACGTGCTTGGTTTTAACCCATCAAAAGCACAGGCCGCAGAAGCCCGTTTCCTGCGTGCATTCTCCCTGTATTATCTGCTTGACCTGTACGGACAGTACCCTATCAGGAACCCGGGTGATAACCTGTTAAATGCACCTACTGTTAGATCCGGTGCAGATGCCATTAATTTTATCATCAGCGAGCTGACGGCTATATTGCCTGATCTGCCTGCAGCCAATACCAACACCAGGGCTAACCCTGATGCCTGCCGGATGCTGTTAATGAGATGCTACCTCAATAAGGGTATGTACATCAACAGGACCGCACCCACTTTTGATGCAGCTGATATGGCCCAGGTAATTTCACTGGGTAATGCTATCATCAGCAGCGGCAAGTATTCTTATACGCCCAACTACTTTGATAACTTTGCACCTAATAATGGCTCTTTATCTAAAGAGAATATCTTCTCTTATCCCAATACCGGTGGTGTAAGCGTTAACCACGCTGGTATTGAGTCAAGGTGGAACATGACCCTGCACTACAATTCCTATACACCTTCTAACCCCAATGCAGGCTGGAACGGATTTTCTACCATCAGCGAATTCTACAGCTCTTTCAATACTACAGCTGCTGCTACCGCTTTTGGCCCTGCAGATACACTGTGGGATAAAAGGTTGGGTGGCCGTTACTATGCAGGTGCTACCAATGTATCTGGTTTAAGACCAGGTTTCCTGGTAGGCCAGCAGTTCAATGAAGCAGGTGTTGCCATTAAAGACAGAAAAGGTGCTCCCCTTGCTTATACGCCAGCTATTGCAGCCAACATGATTGAGACCGGTGCCAACCTGGAAGTTACTGGTATCCGCGTGGTTAAATATGTGCCTGATTACGCTTACTATGGTGGGCCCGCAGGCAACTGGGTAATGCTGATGAGGTATCCTGAAGTAGTATTGATGGTGGCTGAAGCCCAGATGCGCACAGGTGCTACAACTGCCGGCCTGGCACTGGTAAATGCTTTAAGAACAGCCCGTGGCGCTGCCACCTTTGCAACTTTGCCTTTGGTAAATACCAATAACGTAGATGATCCAAATACTTTCCTGGCTGAATTAGGCCGCGAACTGTACTGGGAAAGTACAAGAAGAACCAACCTGCTGCGTTTTGGTGTATTCCTGAAACCATGGGGCTTAAAACCTACGGATGATGCAAAGAACCTGGTATTCCCGGTTCCCAGTTCAGCCCTGGCTGCTAACCCTAACCTGAAACAGAATACAGGCTACTAATACGCCATTAATATTTTTATAAATACCTGAAAGGCCATTAATTTAATGGCCTTTCTTTTTTAGGTTTGTTCTTAATCTGACAATGATGAATGGTTTTCTGAAGTGGGCGTTTTTTATAACACTGTCACTGGGTATGTCCTGTAACCAGCGGCAGGAAAAGCCCCTGTTTGAACTGGTAAAAGACTCCGGCATCAACTTTGAAAACAATGTGGAAGACGGTAAGCTGGAAAACAGCTTCCTGTTCAGAAACTTCTATAACGGAGGGGGTGTGGCCATTGCAGATATTAACAACGATGGACTTCCCGACGTATTCCTTACCTCCAATACCGGCACCAATAAACTCTATCTCAACAAGGGCCAGCTGAAATTTGAAGACATCAGCATAAAGGCCGGGATATTGCCAGACGATAAATGGTATACAGGTGTAGCCTTTGCAGATGTAAACGGCGATGGCTGGCAGGATATCTATGTCAGCAGCTCAGGCCACATGGGTACCAATAACCGCAGAAACAAATTATATATCAATCACCACGATAATACTTTTGCAGACTCCTCGGCCAGCTATGGCCTGGATATTTCTGCCTACACCACCCAGGTGTCATTTTTTGATTATGATATGGACGGCGACCTCGACTGCTTTATGATAAACAATAGTCCAGTGCCTGTTAACCAGCTGAATTTCTCTTATAGCCGCGACCTGCCGGAAAAGGACTGGCCCGTAGGCGAATTTTTAAAAGGTGGCGGCGATCACCTGTACCGCAACGATGATGGTCATTTTAAAGAAGTTACCCGCGAAGCCGGCATCCATGGCGGCCTGATTAGTTTTGGCCTGGGCGTATCCGTAGGTGACATTAACCTGGATGGCTATCCCGATGTGTTTGTCTCCAACGATTCTTACGAGCGCGATTATATCTACATCAACCAGCAAAACGGCAGCTTTAAAGATGAGGCAGAACAGTACCTGCAGCATACCAGTATGTCTTCTATGGGAGCCGATCTGGCAGATATTAATAACGATGGCTACCCCGATATCTTCACCACAGACATGCTGCCCGATGACGACTACCGGCTGAAAACTACCGGATCTTTCGACAATTTTGATTTGTACCGCAGCAAAGAAAAATCAGGACTCTACCGCCAGTTTGTAAAAAACTGCCTGCAGCTGAATGCACGCAATGGCAAGTTTATGGAGATAGGCAATTACAGCGGTGTATCTGCCAGCGACTGGAGTTGGGGCGCCCTGTTTTTTGACGCAGACAATGATGGATTTAACGACATATATGTTTGTAACGGTGTTAACCGCGATGTGATTGATCTTGATTTTATGGATTTCTTTGCCAATGACGTGGTGCAGAAAATGGTAATGACGCATAAAAAGGAAAATGTGGACGAAGTGCTGAAAAAGATTCCACGCAATCCGCTGCTCAATAAAGTATTCAGGAACAAAGGCAACCTGCAGTTTGAAGACGTGGGCAGCAGCTGGGGCTTTACCCAGCCTACTTTCTCTAACGGTGCCGCTTATGCTGATTTAGACAACGACGGTGATCTTGACCTGGTTGTAAGCAATGAAAATCAGCCTTCCTTCCTCTACCGCAACAATGCCCGCGAAAAGCAGGCTGCTAATAATTATATCAGTGTACTGCTGCAGGAGGCTGGTAAAAACAGTTTTGCCATCGGCGCAAAAATCCGGGCCTATGCAGGCAATAAAATGTTTTACCGCGAAGTGATCCCCAGCCGCGGCTTCCAGTCATCCGTAGAATACAAACAGACTTTCGGCCTGGGCAGTATTACTGCGCTGGATTCTTTAGTAATAGAATGGCCGGGTGGTGCCAGGCAAAAAATGGCTGCACCGGCGGTGAATAAATTGCATGTAGTAAAAAAAGCGCCTGCAGCAATAAAGGCCGCAGCATCACCAGCCGTAAATGAAGCACTGCTGCTGCCGGTTGCTGCATCATTCGGCAAGCATACCGAGGACGACTATATTGATTTTTATTATGAACGCAATTTGCCCGAAATGCTCTCCCGCGAGGGACCGAAAGCAGCGGAGGGAGACATCAACGGTGATGGTCTGGCAGATTTGTACATAGGTGGCACGCCGGGACATGTGGGACAGGTTTACCTGCAGACCTCCAATGGTGGATTTGAAAAGAAAAGACAACCGGCTTTTGATCAGTTTTTAGAATTTGAAGATGGTGCAGTATTGTTTTTTGACGCGGACCATGATGGTGACCTGGATCTGTTTATAGGACCCGGTGGCAACAGTAATACAGCACTCAGCCGGCCAATGCAGCACAGGCTGTTTAAGAACGATGGCAAAGGAAATTTTACGCTGGATGCAGCCGCTTTTCCTGCCAGCGGTATGAATACATCGGTAGCCATTGCCAATGACTTTAACCACGATGGGTTTGCCGATCTTTTTGTA
>JANPGT010001033.1:0-4529 GCA_031424135.1 Chitinophagaceae bacterium | reverse complement strand
TACCTCTTTCAAATAATTGAAGGGTATATTTCTCCAGTATGGCCCAGTCTTCGGCACTTGCCAAACCGGTAGCAAACAAAGTTCTACAGCGGTAAAGTAAGAGATGTGTATACCATCAGTGATCATTGGCTGGTCATGATTGCCTCCAACCGCATTTCCGCTTTTGATGTAATACTACCCCGCCCCATCCCTTATAAAGGACAGGTACTAAATCAAATAGCTGCTTACATGCTGGCCGCCACCAGTGACATTTGCCCCAATTGGCTGATCGATGTTCCGGCGCCAAATGTTTCTATTGGCAAAAAATGCACGCCCTTTAAAATTGAAATGGTAGTAAGGGGCAATTGCACCGGCCACGCCTGGAGGACCTACAGCAGCGGGCAGCGTACATTGTGCGGCGTTAGCATGCCGGAGGGTATGCGCGAGAATGATTTTTTCCCCTCCCCCATCATCACCCCCTCTACCAAGGCAGAACAGGGGCACGATGAAGACATCAGCAAAGAACAAATTATTGCTACCGGTTTGGCAAGTGCCGAAGACTGGGCCATACTGGAGAAATATACCCTTCAATTATTTGAAAGAGGTAAAGAAATAGCGGCCAAACAGGGATTGATACTGGTAGATACCAAATATGAATTCGGTAAAATAGGCGATACCATTTACCTGATGGACGAAATACATACCCCCGATTCTTCACGGTATTTTTATGCCGATGGTTTTGAGAACAGACAGGCTGCCGGTGAGAAGCAGCAGCAACTGAGCAAAGAGTTTGTAAGAGAATGGCTGATTGCCAATAATTTTATGGGTAAGCAGGGGCAGACCGTACCTGTGATGACGGACGAATGGGTAAATACCATCAGCAAAAGATATATTGAATTGTACGAAAAAGTAATTGGACAGCAGTTCATACCACAACCCATCAGCGAAAAAGCCACTTATGATATTATCCTTGCAGCGTTGAAGAAGCTTGGATAGTATTTTTCACCACATAGGCAGACAGAGGGTCATAGAAAGACATAGCGATTTCCTGGCCCCTCCTATAGCCTCTACGTTTCTATGATGCTATGTGGTGAAAACAACGGCAAAAAAAATACGCCCCTTTTCAGGAGCGCACTCGCATACTTGGTGAGGGTACGAATATTTTTAGCTGATTGCTTTTCTATTTTTGGGTTCTTTACCGTGACAGTATTTATACCGTCTGTGCAGCAAAACTACCACGATATCTGAGAGATGCTAATTTCTGCCCTCTCTATTAGACGAATCAACCTGTTTTCCCGATGAACTGATATTAAACAGGTCTGGCAGCCCATAATACCCACAAACCATTGCCTGTATCCAGAAATTATACAAATAAATGAAAACCAACCTCTAAAGTACATTTTGGAGCTGTACTTCAAATAGCCATTACCTGGCAGTACTTTTTAAACAACGCTAATCAAGCCTGTACAATACCCCCTTCATCCACCTGCCAGATCGCCTGCAAAAAGACTAGTTTGGCGCTATTTTCCGCCACCGTATTTTATGCATCATTTTACCATTTTTAAGCGGTTTTAATGGATGGATTAATAGAAAACACTTATGTATTTCCGAACCGTAAAAACAACCGCCCCCGCACGTTAGGCAGTGATTAAAAAGCCTCCTCAACATCCAGGCAAAGCAAAAGGACAGCAGCCTGTTTCTCTATGGTTCGTAAATAAAAAATTACGTTTTAACCGGGTAAGATTTCTGTACCGGGGTGTTGAAAGTTCACCAGCGGTATTGTGTAGCTAGCGGCAGCACAGGACACTGCCTGTTGGCACCATATTTCATTTATCTTTATAGCCCTTGTAACACAAAACTTAAAAGCAACAGGTATATGAAAATATTATTCCGGCTCTTTATTCTTTTAAACGTATTTACGGCCAGCGCACAGGACAATTACCTGCTTATCGGCACTTATACCAGTGGCAAAAGCGAAGGCATCTACGTATATACGTTTAACAGTATTACCGGCAGTTTTGAATACAAAAGCAAAATAAAATCACCTAACCCTTCCTTCCTGGCCGTGGCACCCGGCGAACAATATGTATACGCAGTATATGAAGAAGGTAAAGACAAGGGCGGTGGCAGCGTGGCCGCTTACAGCTTTAACAAAAGCACCGGCGAATTAGATTTTATTAACCAGGAACCCACCGGGGGCGATCATCCCTGTTATGTAGCCGTAGACAAAACCGGCAAATGGGTTACTGCAGCCAATTATACCGGGGGCAGCATTTCAGTGCTGCCTGTAAAAGCAGGAGGCGCACTGGAAGCTGCCTCGCAGCTGGTGCAGCATACCGGCAGCAGCATAAATAAACAGCGACAGGAAAAAGCCCATGTACACTGCACGTTTTTTTCTAAAGACAATAAATACCTGTTTACTCCCGACCTGGGCATGGATAAACTGATGATTTATTCTTTTAATGATAAAAACGGTAAGCTTACCCCGGGCACGCAACCCTTTGTGAAAACCGCTGCGGGAAGCGGGCCAAGACATATTACCTTCTCTCCCAATAACCAGTATGCTTACCTGATGCAGGAACTAACCGGTAATGTAACCGCCTTTAAATATAGTAACGGAAAGCTGACTGCCATACAAACCATCAGTGCAGCCACAAAAGATTTTAAGGGCTTTATGGGCAGTGCGGATATCCATATTTCCAATGACGGCAAATTTCTGTATTGCAGCAACCGCGGCGATGCCAATACCATTACCATTTTCAAAATCAATCCTGCCACCGGCAAATTAACGGTGGCCGGTTACCAGTCTACCCTGGGCATCGCCCCCCGCAATTTCAGCCTGGATCCTTCGGGCAATTTTCTGCTGGTGGCCAACCAGAACAGCGACAACATTGTTATTTTCAAACGCAATAAGATTACCGGCCTGCTTACCGACACCGGTAAAAAAATTGAAGTAGGCAATCCCGTTTGTTTGAAATGGGTTGGTATGAAATAATTTATTTGTCCACCAGGAGCTAATTATTGTCAAGGGTGAATGTCGTAGTAGTACACCGGCAGCGATATGCCAACATTTTTAAATTGAAATTGCTGGTACCTGAAATCATCCCGGCCATTGATCAGGGTATCAATGGAAGTACCGGCAGTGATTGTTACAAATACTGCTTCACGCGGGTGTGCATTTACAAACCGGCCCGCCAGGTCTGTGAGATCTGCTGTATTGCCGGGTAATACCGTAAATGAAAAATGTGCCGTGTCTATCCAGTGTACATACTGGCGGTCAGCAAAAGATTGCCGGAACCCGGCTTTAAAAGACACTATTTTGTTTGCCACCAAAACGCTGTTCGGCAGCGTGCGCATCCTGCTTTTATCCAGCAAATGCACATCAATCACTACAGGCAATGCTGATTTATTACGCACATAGGCCAGGTAAGGAATAGTACAGCCGCCTGCAGTTATTACAAAGCAAAACACCGTAAACCAGTAGCATTTTGACATATCGTATTATTTAATACCGGCATTCTGCCTTATCTGCCTGGCTTCTTCTATGGTAGGTCTTATGCGGTGCCTTGATTTATTGAAAACCATCATTCCCTTTTCAATCCCCTTCCGCAATTCCTTCTGCGCTTCTATGGGCATATTGTACACTTCCTGGCATTCGGCGCTGCAGCAACCATCGTATTTTGTGGCACATGCTTCACATTGAATAAACAACAGGTGACAACCATCGTTTTTACAATTGGTATGGGTATCGGCAGATTGGCCGCACTGGTGGCATTGGGCTATTACATCTTCGGTAATCCGCTCCCCCAGCCTGTCATCAAACACAAAATTTTTACCAATGAATTTGCTTTCCAGCTGCGCTTCCTTTGCCTGTTTGGCGTAGTTGATAATGCCGCCCTCCAGGTGAAAAACATTTTTAAATCCGTTGTGCAGCATATAGGCACTGGCCTTCTCGCAGCGGATGCCGCCTGTGCAATACATGATGATGTTTTTGTCCTTCTCTTCCTTCAGCATATCTACCGCCATGGGCAATTGCTCACGGAAGGTATCGCTGGGCACCTCCAGTGCATTTTCAAAATGCCCTACTTCATATTCATAATGATTGCGCATGTCTACCACAATGGTATTATTGTCCTGTAACAGCGTATTCATCTGCGCGGCATTTACATATTTACCCTTGCGCTCCATGCTGAAGCCGGCATCGGTAATGCCATCGGCCACAATTTTTTCGCGCACTTTTATTTTCAATACCCAGAACGATTTGCCGTCATCATCTACAGCTATGTTCAGCCGGATGCCGTTCAGCGGCGCAATGGAATACAGGTGGGCTTTCAGCAACTCAAAATTGCTTTCTGGTACGCTAATCTGTGCATTGATACCTTCCTGCGCCACATAAATGCGGCCAAAAACTTTAAGCGCTTCCAGGGCTTTGTACAGTTCATCCCTGAAAATCTTCGGATCTGCAATCGGGAAATAATGATAAAAGGAAATGGTGCTGCGGGCGGTTGTTTCCTGGTATAAACGTTCTTTTAGCTCTTTTTGAGAGACAC
>JANPGT010001032.1:0-6149 GCA_031424135.1 Chitinophagaceae bacterium | reverse complement strand
TGGCCGTGGCGCAGCACGGCGATCTGCTGCGCGTCCACCAGCGTGCGCAGCCGGTGGCTGACGATGACCACCGTGCGGCCCGAGCGCTGGCCGCGCAGCGCGGCCAGGATGCGGCTCTCGGTCTCGGTGTCCACCGCCGACAGCGCGTCGTCCAGCAGCAGCAGCGGGGCGTCGGCGAGCAGCGCGCGGGCGATCGCCACCCGCTGGCGCTGTCCGCCCGACAGCGTGATGCCGCGCTCGCCCACCGGCGTGTCGTAGCCCTGCGGCAGCCGGACGATGTCGTCGTGCACCGCGGCCAGCCGGGCGGCGGCCTCGACCTGGGCGCGGGTGGCGCCTGGCCGCGACAGCGCGATGTTCTCGGCCACCGTGGCCGAGAACAGGAAGGCTTCCTGCGGCACCCAGGCGATGCCCGCGCGCAGCGCCGCCAGCGTGTAATCGGACAGCGGCCAGGGAGCGGTATTTCATCTTTTTTCATGTAAGAAGTTTACAATCTGAAAGTTAAAGTCTTTAAAGACGACGATGCTTAACAATAACCGGGCAGCTGAAACCTCAGACTTTACACCTTACACCTTATTCTCAGCAAACCGTCAGCAGGGCATACATATAAGAAAACCGGGAGCTTTCCGGTACCAGCAAAAGTATTTTCTCGCCTTTTTTCAGCCGCCCGCTGTTAAACAGTTCATCTATCATAAGGTATACAGAACCGGCACCTACATTGCCCAGGCTATCAAGGTTGGTAAACCATTTTTCAGCAGGAATGCCAATGCCGTTTAGCTCCAGTTCCTCTGCAATTTTATTGCGGAAAAACTCGCTGGACATATGCGGCAGAAAGTAATCTATCTCTGAAGTCTTTAACCCTTTTTCCTGGAACAGGGCCTTCAGCTTTATGCCACCCAGCTTTACAATGTTTTCGCTGAGCAATTTCACATCCTGCTTAAGGCTTAAAATAGATTGTGATACAATTTCTTCGGGTGTATAATCCATGTAGCTTTTCAGGGTGCCATCTGCCAGTTTTTCGCTGGCCATATACATGCAGGCCTCCATATGATTGGCGTAAGAAACGCCTTCCAGCCATTCAACGCGCAGGTTCAGTCCTGCTTCATTTTTTTTACTTGATAATAAAAATGCCGCGGCGCCATCAGACAGCATCCAGCGCAAAAATTCCTTTTCAAAACTGATATAGGGATTCTCGTTCAGCTGCACCAGCTTTTGTGCCTCTTCCTCAAAAGCATCTGACCGCAACACACGCGACAATCTTTCTGAACCTGTAGTAACGGCCGTTTCAGCATCGCCCGTACGCACCGCCATATAAGCATATTTAAAGGCATGCATGCCTGCACAGCAGACACCGGAAGGTGATACCACCTCCACCGCGTTTGTTTCCGGCAGCCACCCATGCACCATTACGGCATGTGAAGGCATCATTTGGTCGGGTGACGAAGTACCGCAACTAAGCAGTTGAAAAGATTTCAGGCCTTCGGGATTATTATCGAACAGCGCACGCACAGCGAGCGCCGTCATCTGAGCATTGGTATGGGTAGGTTTTCCGTCTTTGGTGATGGCATAGAATCTTCTTTTAATACCATTGTTCCGCAACACAATTCTTCTTGATTTGGAAGGTTTGGCATTGATCAAACCTAAATATTCCTCCATTTCATCGTTTGAAACAGGTTCATTTGGCAAATAACTGGCTGTCTTAGTAATGTATACTTCTTTAAACGACATCTATAAAAGTTAGTTAACTGCTAGGTAATATTGTTTCTTTTTATTTATGCTTTTACTTAAAAATGGTCTGAACAGTACTATGTTTATCAATAAGACAATGGGCGCAATGATAAAAAGGGCTATCAAAAGGTAATATTTGAATGCCACCAGCCAGGCCTGCCTGTTTTTCTTTTTTATGATAACATTTGCCCAGATAGAAAACAATTTGGTAGCTCTTGGCTCAATAAACATAAGATTGGGTTTCACTTCCACTGCTTTGTGCTGTACCAGGGCTGGCTGCAATGCTGCCCAATTGCCTGCTGAAAGATGCTGCAATACGGTAGTGCCGTATACATGCATATTGGCAATATCCTCATCTGCGATGCCCGGCTTTGGAAATATTCCCCACATATTGTCTTTTTTACCCGTCAGCATCCAGTACAGAATGGTTACCGCACTTACCAGGTTACTGTTTTTGTCTACCAGCGCAATATTGCCCACCAGTGCAGCGCCGTTTGATTTCAGGGTGTCTTTTACACGCTCCTGGGCCTTTAACCACATATTACGTGCACCTATAATGGTTAACACAGGCGTATTCTTCAGCACCGCTTTAAACAACGGGTGCTGCAACACTGCGTTTGCAGGAATACTGGGTGATAAAAACCAGGGCTGATAAGCAAAAATAATCAAATCATAAGAATCTTCTTTTATTTCAAAGGGCACCAGGGTGCAGGGTATACCCAGTACACTTTCAGGCATGGCATCAAAAAAACGCTTCGAACTCCAGGGAAAGCTGAACTCCGGCACAGGTGATACTACTACTTTTTCTACTGAAGCACCCGCTGCAGTAAACACTGATGTAAAATTGTCAACAATCTGCCCAAGCTGCCCCGACTGTGTATAATAGATTGCTAAAATTTTCTTGCTCATATTGTTCTTCGGTTACAGATTGCCCAGTTGTAAGATTTTTGACACTTTATTAAATTCAATGGCGGCCTGCTGCGCCACTGGCGGCAATTTTTTAAAATTATTCCTGATAAAAAGGCCGTCCTTTCCCAACTCAGCTTTATAGCCCAGTATGCCCGGAGATTTTTCCTGTATCATAAGCCGTAACAAACGGAACTCTGCATTACTGCTGTCTTTTTGCAAAACTGCTTCCAGCTTTTTGTGGCCCTGCGTAAACAACGCCAGTTTGTTTTTAGGCCCCGATACAAGTCCTGCTTTTTTCATCAGCAGTGCCCCTGTATATCCATGTTTTTCTGCTACTGTGGCCGTCTTCAGCAGTTCAAGTTGCCTGTCTATGGCTTTTGCATCAGCCCCAGCCATAGTGCTGTAAAAATCACTTTTTTTAAAGCTGGCTTCACCCTCCTGGGCCAAGAGCCTGCCACTACCCATCACACAGCACCACAGCATCCAGCAGCTAAAAAGCAATTTCATGGTCTTAATTTAAAGTTTCAAATATAAAGAATAAACAGTAGGGGCAAAATCATGTTTGCAGGAGAGGAAACAGGCTTGCGGCCCATGCGCAGTGGTAAAAATATTAACCGCTTCCAGAGGAGAGCGGTTAATATTTAAAGGTATCCGGCTTCAATGGAACCTTTTGATTGAGGGAAGATTTACAACCTCATTAAATTCAATGTCCAGTTTTGAATTTGTTGTAACAAAAATCCTGTTTTAAAATCCGCTTTCTGCATTTTTTCGGGCTGTAAAGGCTTTGCTTCGATGAACAGGTTTTTTTAAACGATTACGGATTTTTAACGGCCGTTTAATACCGGCTGCAGGTATTTTTCGCACACCGGTTTTCAGCAATCAGGCTGCAGCATATTATAAGCACAAAAAACCGCTCACAGGAGCGGCTTTAGTTTTAAGGGGTACGGCTTAGGGGTTAAACCCATATTGACGGTAAGATTGACAACCTCATTAAATTCAATGTCCAGTTTGAATTTGATAAGACAAAGCTCTTGTTTTAAACAGGTTTCCCTGCATTTTTTCGGGTGTTGGGGGTTTTGTTTCGATGAATAAGGTGTTTGGAGCGATCACTCATTTTTTTTGCGCCTGTCAGAAGAATAAGCAGTCATTTTATTAACGCCATGTCAGCCTATGCTGCGCTAGCTGCAGCATATTAGAAGCACAAAAAACCGCTCACAGGAGCGGCTTTAGTTTTAAGGGGTACGACTTCGGGTAAAACCCGTATTGACGGTAAGATTGACAACCTCATTAAATTCAATGTCCAGTTTGAATTTGATAAGACAAAGCTCTTGTTTTAAACAGGTTTTCCTGCATTTTTTCGGGTGTTGGGGGGTTTGTTTCGACGAGCCGCCGCTTTTGCCCGTTATGGCTGAAACAGGGCCACCATTTCAATGGAGGCAGCTACACCTGCGCCTGGTGCGTGCCAGCTGCCGGCTGGGCAAAGTATTGATAAAACCCCTTAAAAAATAAAACCGCCCAGGGGGCGGCAGTATTCTCAGGGCAGGGCCCCTATTGACGGTAAGATTCACAACCTCATCAAATTCAATGTCCAGTTTGAATGTTGATACCACAAAGCTCTGCTTTTAAGCGGTATATGCAGTATCCTTTCGTGCAAAGCAGCTATAAAACGGTTGAAACACCTGTTTTCAGGGATAAGCTGCTTTTGCCGGCAAAAAAAAGGCCCCCACATCTGTGGCGGCCCGGTTATTTTATGCTGAACAGCTTAGTTCAGGTATTTGGTCACTTCTTCGCTCAAAGGGCTAACACGGTTATTGATAACTGCTATCAGTTTACCATTTTCATCTACCAGGAATTTGGTAAAGTTCCATTTTACAGGATCTTTAATGCCCATTTTATCAGCTTCTTCTACCAGGTACTTGAAAAGAGGATCAATATCGTCTCCTTTTACTGAAACCTTGCCCGACATGGGAAAGCTAACACCGTAATTCTTCTTGCAGAACTCTTTTATTTCTCCATTGGTACCTGGCTCCTGTCCACCAAAATTATTGGCCGGGAAACCAATGATCACCAGTTTGTCTTTATACTTTTCGTATAATTTTTCCAGCGATTCATATTGTGGTGTATTACCACATTTGGAAGCAGTGTTCACAATAAGTATTTTCTTGCCTTTGTACTTTGAAAGTTCAATGGGAGTACCATCAAGACTGGTAACTTTAAAATCATAAATACTGGTAAAAGCGGCAAAAACCACTGCTAAAAAGGCAATACGTAACATAATGCGTTATTTTAAATTATTGATGATAAGATAGCTGAACAACAAATATGGTGCAAATATGGTTGACCCAAATACTAATTTAATTAATTTTTTGCCAACCCTTGCTGAACGGCCGCCTGGGGGTGGGCAGCTAACTGGCTACTGTTTCTCGTAACAGCCAAGGTCTGGCAGGCCAACAGGGCGGAGATTGCCGTCCAAATCGGTGGAGACGCCGGCAGCAAATCCTTTGTTAATAGCGGGAGAATTGACTTTCAGCCTGAAATCATAATATCCTTTTGCCACATTAATACTGTCAAAGACGGGATCCTGGTTACTGATAATATTAGTAGCGGTAATGTTTAGCGGCGTAGTTTTTACTTTCCAGAGGCAATTGGTAAAATTCACATTAAAATTGCCCGTTCCCTGTTTGGCTACCACCACTTCATTGGCGGCGGTTCCATTTTCTGCCCATATAAGGCAGTTATTAAAAACAGCTGAAAGATCAGCTGTGTACACAATTCCCCCCGCCTGTACATAGTTGCTCACATAGAGTGCCGGGTCTTTATGGCTGATATAGCTATTGCCAATGGTGGGCATACTGCAATGCAGCAACTGGTAACTGCCGCCGTATACCAATTGCACGTTTTTTCCGCAATTGCTGATTAAACAATTTCTTGCAACAATGGAAGAGCCTATGCCATACAAGCCCACATCATATATATTGTCAATAATGGTTTCATTCAAAGTAAGCTTTGGGTTGGCGTTGGCAGCAGGGTCCTGCACCACCAGGCCCTGGTAGGCATTGCGGATGACTGCGTACTGTAGTAAATTATTTTTACTGGTGCCTCGTAAATAGATGCCGGGCCAGCCCGCAGGATATTCATTATAGGGGTAGTCAAGCCTGTCCCCGGTAAAATACACCCTGCTGCTATCACTCTTTTCGCCATTCACCTGCAGCGTTCCATCCACCAGCAGCGGCGCATCGGCATGCAGGTAAATTTTACATCCCTTCTGAATGGTAAGCGTGGCGCCGGTGTCTACCTGCAGCCCACCCAGTATAATATAAGGAAGATCATTGGTCCATACTGTTGTGCCGGTGAGCTTCCGGTTACGCAAAAAATGGCCATTTTGTCCCCATGCTTCCAGCTGCAGGAATTTTTTATTGCCATTACTTTCTATTCCAATACTATCGCGTATGATAAAGGGCCTGCCTGCCTGGGACGCATTGATGGTAACTGTTACAAAAACAAAAATGCTGTCA
>JANPGT010001031.1:0-3322 GCA_031424135.1 Chitinophagaceae bacterium | reverse complement strand
CCGGCGTTTAAGGCCAGGGCCAGGATGTGTTTGAAGAAGTATTAATCCCTCACCCCCGGCCCCTCTCTGTCAGCGCAGCTGGAGAGGAGCCGGGGGTGAGGACAACACCACTTTCTCACGGATAGCGACATCCGATCCTTCTGCCACAAAAACAGAAGCAGGTTGAACATGGTCAAGAAAAGAAAAATCTTTTCCATACAAACTTTCAAAATCACAATCGATGCTGCAGCCAGTTACCGGGTAAACCTGCCAGCTGGGATGCTCCACCGTATATTGATTGGTGACAGCCCCGTTTACTTTGGCAAAGCCATAGTAATGCTCAAAAATAAATGCTTCTTTACTGCTGCTGGCCATGGGTAGCCGCGCATGCTGTACTGTTGCTGAAATAAGGTTGTTACGTCCCTTCCATTTAAAATGATAACCGAACCTGTAACAATCAGTCCCAGACGCCACTGTATATTTCATGGATGCAGCCGCATACTTTTCTTTGTACAGGTTATTGGCTACCCAGGCAATGGCAGGTTTGGGTACAATCTCGCTGATGAATACCACCCCGCGTTTAACAATACCATCTTTGCCGGTATGCTTTACATAAAACCGCAGGTTCACTTCCGGGAAACGGGTATGGAAAGGAATGCTGATACCTTTTATCTTTACCTTTTCAAACATGAACCCCACCAGGCTTACATAATATTTCCCTTCATAATCATCCAGTGCAGTAAAAGCAGGCAGGTAAGGAATTAGTATGGCAGGGTCTATTTCATAATTGGCCATAATAAGATTTTTCCAGGCGGCAGTAAGGAAAATTTTGCTCATTGGGTTTATTAATATTACTGATTTTGAGATTGAGTGATTTTTTGATCTCTTTACGCTGAATTACCCGAATCAATAACAGCACCAGGCGGCAGATGTTTCATTTGGTTTAAATAAATTAGTTGATTGCTGACGCTATGATGGAGGGGTTTTGTAATTGCTTCAACGCCAAATCACGTTGTTAAAAACAGTATTATTCAATGGCAGGTTACATTTTAAAAAATCATTTCGCTAATAGTGATCGTGCCGAAAAAAATAGTCAGCCGATTTTCAATGCTTCTGCATTCTGTAGCAAAAGAAATCCCAAAATCAAAACATCCCGCAATCAGCAATCCCTGGCTATTTATTCAGCGCCGGCGCTGGTTTTAGCCGGAAGATCAGTCTTAACGACTGGTCCCTGGTGAAATAATTATACAGCCAGTTGCAGAAAACAAAGAAGCGGTTTTTTACACCCAGTATCAGCATCAGGTGCAGGCCCATCCAGATAAGCCATGCCAGGAAACCACCAAAATGCAGTTTGGGTTTGGGCAGATCTACTACCGCCAGGTTGCGGCCAACGGTAGCCATGGATCCTTTATCGTAATATTCAAATTCATAGCGCAGGGCGGATTTGCTTTCAATGCGGCCCAGGTTCTCTGCCAGGGTATCCGCCTGCTGCATGGCCACCTGCGCCACCTGCGGATGCCCTTTCGGAAATAGCGGCGTTTCCATATAGGCTACGTCGCCAATTGCATAGATATTATCCGCCCCCTGCACCAGGTTATGCCTGTCTGTGGTAATGCGGTTGCCTTTTGCAATAAGTTCCTGTTGTATACCTGCGGGAATATTTCCCTTGATACCCGCTGCCCATATTACGGTTTTGGTGGCAATGGTTTTGCCATCGCCCAGTGTAACCGTCTGGCCATCGTAATCTTTTACGATGCTGCTGGTAAGCACTTCCACGCCCAGTCTTTCAAGGTATTTCTTTGATTGTACAGACGATTGCTCCGTCATGGCCGCCAGGGTTTTGGGCGATCCTTCCAGCAGGTAAATTTTCATCTGCTTAAAATCCAGATCGGGATAATCTTTGGGCAATACATAAGAACGCATGTCTGCAATGGCACCAGAAAGTTCTACACCTGTTGGACCCCCACCCACCACTACGATGGTTAAAAGGCTTTGCCGGGTAAGTTCATCTGTTGCTATGGACGCATTTTCAAAATTCTGAATGAGGTGGTTGCGCAACTGCAATGCTTCTGTAGTAGATTTCATAGGAAAGGCATTGCCCGCCAGCTGCTGGTTACCAAAGAAATTACTGTCGGCACCTGTGGCAATCACCAGCGCATCATAAGGAATGGCGCCATTGTCTGTAATGATCTTATTCTCCGCGGCCACCACTTCGCGCAGCTCGCCCAAACGGATGCGCACATTATTGCTTTTATGAAATACTTTCCGCAGGGGAAAAGAGATATTGCTGGCATCCAGGCCGGCCGTGGCCACCTGGTAAAACAGGGGTTGAAACTGGTGATAGTTAAACCTGTCGAGCAGGGTTACTTCAAATCCGGGCTGGTTATTCAATTTACGGGCCAGGCGAAGTCCGCCAAACCCGCCACCTACAATTACGATTTTCATACCGTTATTTTTTAATACGGTACAAATTTACACAATTTTCAATAATTACTGAAAATTTAATTACTAGTACCTTAGTATACCGCTCCAGTTATAGATCAGGAAGCTTACTCCATATATGCCCATGATAAGCATTGCCTGGGCGGGTAGAAATATACCCGTCAATAGCGCAGCCAGTCCCACCCCAATGAGCAGCAGGGAAAACAGGTTTCTTTTATTGACGCCTTTGAATACAATAGGATAGTCAATTTCGCCCAGCGGAAGGGCTAGCGAGAGGCAAACCAGGCCGGCGCCAAAAAGCACATCTTCGTAGGCTGTACCTGCGCCGATACCGGAAAAAACTGCCAGGAATAGTATGGCAAAGCCTGTAAGCATGGCCGTTACCACGCTGATAGCCGACCATTTCTCTGTATTGGTGAGTGCATATTTTCCATCGGGATGAAACAGCAGGAAACAATTGGCAATGGAATTCATGGTCCAGCTGCCGATGACGAATAATAAATAAAGCCCCGCAATTATCCATACCAGTCCCTGCGTGGCGCTGTTTTGCCGGAACAATATTATCAAAGCCCGGAAAGCGATATACAGTATAATGGGCATACCCGTTTTCAGGACCTTGCCCTGGTTGTTTACCCAGAAGGAATATTGCAACAACCATTTGTACGGCGGTATTTTTGATTTTAATGCTTCCTTCAAACCCGTTTGTGCATTTTGCATGCCGGGGTTGATGCGCAGGGCCTCACGGAAATGGGTAGCTGCTTCCTGGTGCTTACCCCGTTCCAGCAGGTTCCAGCCAATGGTAGTATGGGTAAACTCACTGTCGGGGTCCTGTGCCAGCGCGTTCTGCATGGTAGCAAACGCTTCATCGGTTTTCTTCAGCTTGTTCAGCGCCATGGACCGG
>JANPGT010001030.1:0-3229 GCA_031424135.1 Chitinophagaceae bacterium | reverse complement strand
TCTTCCAAATATGATTTTTCGCGTTTTGGTTTCGAAGTAGCACGTGCTACGCCACGGCAGGCAGATGTTATTATTATAGCGGGTACCATCGTAAATAAAATGGCACCGGTATTAAAACGGCTGTACGACCAGATGGCTGATCCCAAATATGTAATTGCTATGGGGGCCTGTGCCATCAGCGGCGGCCCCTTTTTTTATAATACCTATTCTGTAGTGAAGGGTGCTGATCACGTGATACCCGTAGATGTTTATATTGCCGGTTGCCCGCCCAGGCCGGAAGCTTTGCTGCATGCCTTGATGTCTTTACAGCATAAAATAAAAATGGGCCTTACCCGTGAACAGATAAGAACTCCTAACCCTTAGCGGGGTGTACAGGTCTCTTTACAGATATACACTGTATGACAAATGACGAACTAAAAATATTCATTGCGCAACTACTGCCTGCTGCTTTTTTTGAAGAAGGGGGAGAATGGGTGAATGTACAGGTAGAACCACTGGCATGGAGGGATTTTGCAAAGCAAATACGGCATACACCGGAACTGGGTTTTGATTTTCTTTTCTGCGTAACGGGGGTCGACTGGAAAACACACCTGTCCATGGTCTATCATTTCCGCTCCAACCAGTATGCACATATGCTTGTGGTGAAAGTAAAACTCGACCGGACCAATCCTGTAATAGAAACAGTGTCTGATATATGGAGAACAGCAGAGCAGAATGAGCGGGAAGCCTATGAAATGTTTGGTATTCAATTCCTGCACCACCCTGATCTGCGCTTACTGATTTTGCCCGATGGATGGGAAGGGAAGAACCCGATGCGGAAAGATTTTGAAGACCCGGTTAATATGATAAAGCTTTAAACCCCCTGTTCCCCTGAAGGGGAGACTTAGCTTGATCGGCATAAAAAAGGCTAGTTCATTTAGCTTAAGTGTAAAAACAAGAACATTTGATTGAACAAAACCATATCAATGAACTTATCAACTCCCCTTTAGGGGCGGGGGGTGACGATTTAGTCATCAACATCGGGCCGCAGCATCCTGCCACGCATGGTGTTTTGCACCTGGTGGTGACCCTGCAGGGCGAAACTATTAAAAAAGTGGAGCCGCACCTGGGTTATATTCACCGGTCTATTGAAAAAATGTGCGAAAGCCTTACCTACCGGCAGTTTATTTACGTTACCAGCCGCATGGACTACCTTTCGTCTCATATAAACAACCATGCCTGTGCGTTATGTGTGGAAAAAGGGCTGCAGCTGGAAATACCGGCACGGGCCCAGGCGATAAGGATATTGGTAGATGAGCTTACCCGCATTGCTTCGCACGAATTGTGGTGGGGTGCCATGGCGATGGACCTGGGCGCTTTCACGCCCTTTTTTCATGCCTTCCGGGAAAGAGAAAATATCAACGATATTATGGAAGAAACCTGCGGTGCGCGGTTAACCATGAACTATATAGTACCCGGCGGGGTAATGGCCGATATTCATCCCAATTTTCAGCAAAGAGTAAAAAATTTCATCGCCCTCTTCAAATCAAAAATTGATGAATACGATGATCTGGTAACCGGCAATATTATTTTCCAAAACCGTATGAAGGGCGTCGGCTACCTATCGCCGGAAGATGCACTGTCTTACGGTTGTTCGGGACCGGTAGCACGCGGCAGCGGCGTAAAGTCAGATATCCGGAAAATGTTTCCTTACGAAATATATCAGCAGCTGCAGTTTAACGAGGTACTGGAAACCGCAGGCGATTCCTTCGCCCGCTACATGGTGAGGTTAAGGGAAATGCGCGAGTCTGTAAGCATACTGGAGCAACTGGTGGATAATATACCCGAAGGCGATTTCCAGGCAAAAACAAAAGCGGTATTGAAATTGCCCAAGGGAGAATTTTACCAGCGGGTAGAGACGGCCAGGGGAGAATTTGGCGTGTATATTATAAGTGAAGGCGCCACTACACCGTACCGCATAAAATTCAGATCGCCTGGTTTTGCTAACCTGTCTGTACTGAATCATATTGCAAAGGGAGGCAAACTGGGCGACCTGGTAGCCACTATGGGTACGCTGGATTTGGTGATACCGGATATAGATCGGTAGAGCAGCCATTAGCTATAAGCGGTTAGCTTTTAGCGTTGCTGCTGTACAGTACACTTTATAGTTAAGTTAATTATTTTTTTGTGGACAAAAGAACTAACAGCTAATAGCTAACGGCTAAAAGCGTAGAACAGGAATCTTAAAAAAAATTGCGATGATCAGCTTAGAAGGCATTACTACTTCCATTCACCACTGGCTTACCAGCAGCTTCAATCCCACGTGGGCATTACTGCTGGAGTTGGTGTTGGTAGGGGTGGCTGCAATAGGGCTTTTTGCTGCACTGGGACTGGTACTGGTCTTAATGGAGCGCAAGGTGGCCGCGTTTATGCAGATACGCCTGGGACCCAACCGCGTTGGTCCTAAAGGAATGCTGCAGAGCCTGGCAGATACCGTAAAGCTGGTAATGAAAGAAGGATTGACGCCCGATGGTGCAGATAAACTACTGTTTAATGTGGCGCCCTACGTGGTAATGATAACAGCCATGCTGCTGCTGGCGCCCATTGCCTTTGCAAAGAATTTCCAGATATGGGATATTAATATCGGGGTACTGTATGTTTCTGCTATCTCTTCCATTTCTGTAATTGGTATTTTAATGGCGGGCTGGGCAAGTAATAATAAGTATTCATTAATGGGGGCCATGCGGAGCGGTGCACAGATTGTGAGCTATGAATTGTCAGCAGGCCTGTCCATCCTGGCCATTATTGTACTCAGTGGCAGCCTGAAGATTACGGATATTATTGCGTCGCAGGAAAACGGCTGGTGGATATTCAAAGGACATATTCCTGTGATCATCGCATTTATTATTTTCATTATTGCTGTTACTGCAGAAACCAACCGTGCGCCTTTTGATTTGGCAGAAGCAGAATCTGAGCTTACCGCCGGCTTTCACACAGAATATTCGGGAATGAAGTTCGCGTTGTTTTTCCTGGCAGAATATATCAATATTTTTATTGTATGTGCTATTGGCGCCACTTTGTTCTTCGGCGGCTGGATGCCATTCCACATCGGGCATTGGGAGGGGTTTAACCATGTGATGGACTACATACCCTCTTCATTATGGTTTTTTGGAAAAACCTTTGGACTGATTTTTTTGATTATGTGGTTCCGGTGGACTTTTCCAAGATTGCGGGTAGATCAGCTATTAAA
>JANPGT010001029.1:0-6685 GCA_031424135.1 Chitinophagaceae bacterium | reverse complement strand
TCTTTTTTCCGCTGGCTTTTACGGGCGTTTGCACCGCAGAACTTTGCAGCATCCGCGATAATATTGCCCTTTATAACAACGCCAATGCCACCGTTTTCGGCATTTCAGTAGATTCTCCGCAAACACTGGCCAAGTTTAAGGCAGAACAGGGGCTGAATTTCAGCCTTTTGAGCGATTTTAATAAGGAAGCATCTGCTGCGTACGGCTGTATCTACGATTCATTTGGATGGATGAAGGGCGTATCCAAAAGATCTGCTTTTGTAATTGATAAAGAAGGAGTTATACGTTATGCAGAGGTGCTGGAAAACGCTGGTGAACAGCCTGATTTTGCCGCCATCCAGGGTGTACTTAGTAGCCTGAAATAGCGTTAACAGATGTATAAAAAGCCGGTTCTGGGTAAAATGCCCGGAACCGGTCAATTAATTGTGCAAAAAGCTTTGTAGTTTTGTTAAAACTGAATATCTTGATGCATAAATGTAAAATAGCGCCTATGAGGTTTTTTTACATAGTATCCCTTATTCTATTGACCACACTTCAATCGAAAAGCCAGTCAAGCAGACCTGCATTGCAGGAGCCTGTTGCCAGGGTGATAAAGTTTTATCCCAACCCGGCGGTTTCCCAAATCACATTCGACTTCGATCAAACCTTCGATAAATCCTATACTTTCCAGGTATTTAATTTTGTGGGCAAAAAAGTGCTTGATGTACCTGCTGTAACCCAAAAGACAGTAGTAAATGTGACCGACTTTTACCGCGGCGTTTATATCTTCCAGTTAAAAGACAAAAGCGGTAAAATGATAGACTCCGGAAAATTCCAGGTGTCGCATTAAAACGTGAGTGGTGAATCGTGAATGGTTTGCCCGCGCCGACGAACTTTATACCAGTCAACTGATCAACCAATCAACTACAACACCTGTACAATTAAAAACTTTAAATAGTGGGTATTTTCCATTCCCCAGATAATGGGATGGTCGGCTGATTGCGATTGATAGACAACCTGCCTTAATTTTCTTTTCGCGTCTTTGGCAGCGTCATTAATAATCTGCAGGAATAATTCCGGCGCCACCAGGTTGGTACAGGAAGAGGTTACCAGGAAACCGCCCGGCTTTATCAGTTTCATACCGCGCAGGTTAATTTCCTTATAACCGGTAATTGCTTTCTGAATATTATCACGGCTCTTCGCAAATGCGGGTGGGTCAAGCATTACCACATCCCACAATTTGCCTTCCTTGCCCCAGTGTTTCAGTACATCAAAAGCATTCAGCGCTTCAAAACGGCAGATATTCTGCAAGCCATTTAATGCGGCGTTTTTGTTGGCCTGTTCCGCGGCACTGGCAGAAATATCAATACCCAATACAGATTTGGCGCCATAGTGCGCCGCATGAATTTCAAAAGTACCCGTATAGGTAAAGGCCCCCAGCACATCTGCATCCTTCACAATTCTTTCAATGGCCCGGCGGTTGTCCTGCTGATCCAGAAAGTAGCCGGTCTTCTGCCCGTTTTCAATGTCAACATAAAACTTCAATCCATTTTCATTGATCAAAATCGTGGTATCAAATGGCGCAGAAAGAAATCCTTTTTGCTGGGGCAGCCCCTCCAGTTCACGCACCGGCACATCATTGCGCTCATAAATGCCTTTGGGAGAAAATATTTTTTCCAGCGCTTTTACGATGGCTGGTTTCCATACATCAATGCCCAGTGAAAGTGTTTGCAGTACAAAATAGTCGTTGAATTTATCAATGATCAGCGCCGGTAAAAAATCAGCTTCGCCAAATACCAGGCGGCAGTTTTCGATGTACCCCAGCCGGCTTTTGTATTGCCAGGCCTGCAGCAGGCGGCGGTAGAAAAAATCATCGTTTATTTCCTCGTTCCTGTCGCGGGTAAGCAGCCTTACAATAATCAGCGATTTGGGGTTAATGTACCCGCGGCCGACAAACTTTTTGTCGTGCGTATATAATTCCACTATATCTCCCCCTTCTACAGGCCCCTCCATCCTGTTTACCTCGTTACCGTACACCCAGGGGTGCCCGTCTTCTACACGCCTGCTGATTTTCTTATTCAGGTAAACTTTGGTCATTATTAAATGCATTAAGGGCTGCAAGTTAATAGTATTTAGCGCTTAGTACTGAGTATTAAGACCGCATGCCAGCCAGTCTGATTACAGGCTCTGCTTACCCATCCAGCCAGACGATTCAACCAGGAGTCTCAATACTATATACTACATACTGAATACTACTGCTTTACAACATGCGACAATTTGTCTTTCCCATACCGCTTGGCAACATTCTTGACTAGCTTACCTTCGCCGACAATACCTAAGATTATGCAAGAAAAAGATGTAAAAAATACAGTGAGCGGGCAGGACTCTGCCAATACGAACGAAGAACTGATGGATATTAATGCCGATTCTGATGTAGCCGGCAGCAATCACCTGAGCAATCCCACCGAAGAAGTAAGCGAGGTAGAAAAACTGCAGGAAGAAGCTGCTGAATGGAAAGACAAATACCTCCGCCTGGTGGCTGAATTCGACAATTTCCGCAAGCGCAATGCCCGCGAAAGGCTTGAATTGATGCAAACCGCCGGCAAAGATGTGATGGTGTCGCTGCTGGACGTGCTTGATGACTGCGACCGCGCCCAGAAACAGGTAGAAACCAGCAAGGATGCCAATGCTATTAAAGAAGGCGTATTGCTGGTGTTCAATAAATTACGCAATACGCTGCAGGCAAAAGGCCTGAAGCAGATGACCAGCGTAGGGCAGGAATTCAATGCTGATTTGCACGAAGCCATTACCGAAATACCCGCGCCTACAAAAGACGCCGCTGGCAAGGTAATAGACCAGGTACAACCGGGCTATTACCTGAACGATAAAATCATACGATTCGCCAAAGTGGTGGTCGGAAAATAAATTGTAAAAGTGTCCGCCAACTGCTGCTCTGACTGCGTTGGCGGATATTTATTTGTACCAACACAAGGCAGCAAAAAAGCCGGCTAAATATTTTATGTCAAAAAGAGATTATTACGAAATCCTGGGAGTAAGCAAAACTGCGTCTGCAGATGAAATTAAAAAGGCTTACCGGAAAGTGGCCATGCAGTTTCACCCGGACCGTAACCCCGGCGACAAGCCTGCGGAAGAAAAATTTAAGGAAGCCGCTGAGGCCTACGAAGTACTCAGCGATGCAGATAAAAAGGCCCAGTACGACAGGTTTGGGCATGCAGGCATGGGCAATAGCGCCAGCCGCGGATTTGGTGGCGGTGGAATGAATACCGAAGATATTTTCAGCCAGTTTGGAGACATTTTTGGCGAAGATATTTTTGGAAGCTTTTTTGGTGGAGGCGGTCGCTCAGCAAGAGGCGGCGGCAAGGCCCGCGGCATAAGGGGAAGCAACCTGCGCATTAAATTAAAACTGAATTTTGAAGAAATAGCCAATGGTGTTACCAAAAGCGTAAAGGTAAAAAAGCATGTTGTTTGCACTACCTGTGCAGGCAGCGGCGCCAAAGACAAGGGTAGCGTACAAACCTGCGGCACCTGCGGCGGCAACGGCCAGGTAAAGCGTGTTACAAACACCTTCCTGGGCCAGATGCAAACCGTAACTACCTGCCCTACCTGCAATGGAGAGGGCACTACTATCACTGCCAAATGCGGTAGCTGTAAGGGAGAAGGAAGGGTGTACGGCGAAGAAACGGTGACGCTTGACATACCCGCTGGTGTACAGGAAGGCATGCAGCTAAGTGTTGGTGGCAGGGGTAATGCAGGTGAACGTGGGGGCAGCGCCGGCGACCTGCTGGTATTGATTGAAGAAGAGGCCCACAAGGATTTGCACAGGGATGGCCTCAATGTGGCATTCGACCTGCACATTTCTATACCCGATGCCGTATTTGGCACCCAGCTGGAAGTACCTACCATTGACGGCAAAGCGAAAATAAAAATACCCGCCGGCACGCAAAGCGGCAAGATATTCCGCCTTAAAGGCAAGGGTTTCCCCGAGGTGAATGGATACGCCAAAGGCGACCAGCTGATACACGTAAACGTATGGACGCCACAGCATATCAGCAGCGAAGAAAAAAGCATGCTGGAGAAAATGAGCGGCTCGCAAAACTTTCAACCCAGGCCCGAGAAAAGCGACAAAAGCTTTTTTGACAAGATGCGGGAAATGTTTACCTAGGGCTAAGAGAACAAGGAGATTTAAGGAGAAAACGCATCGCACAGAGCAATCAGAGAAAAAGAGGCAACAGCGCTTCTTTTTCTCTGATTGCTTTTTTTGGGTGATTTACCCGGGGCTTTGTCTTGAGGCCAATACCTTTAGGATAAAGCAAACCTCCCTGTTAGCTCCTTTTCTCTGATTGCCCTGTGCGAAATAGCCCCTTTTCTCTTTGTCCTCTTAGCTTATTGTGTAATTTTGCAGCAGCCAATCAGGGCCACCTTAATACTAACACATGTTATCCGGAAAAAAAGAACCCTTATCAGGATGGGGCAATTACCCCGTGGTTGAATCTTACACTATAGTACCCCGCAGTGAAGCCGATTGTATCAAGGCCATGAAAGAGGGCAAGCTGATAGCCCGCGGATTGGGCAGAAGCTATGCAGACCAGGCCATTAATGACAATAAGTACGTAGCGGTTTGCACCAAACTGAACTATTTTATTTCCTGGGATGAAAAAGAAGGCATCCTGGAATGCCAGGCTGGCGCCAGCCTGGAAGAAATCATTACTACTTTTGGCCCAAAAGGATGGCTGCCCATGATTTGCCCGGGCACCAAATTTGTGACCATTGGGGGTGCTATTGCCAACGATATTCATGGCAAGGCCCATCATATAGACGGCTCTTTTGTAAACTGCGTTATTTCCTTTACCATATTGGTGGCAGACGGCACTGTACTCACCGCTTCCCGCACCCAAAACCAAGATTTGTTCTGGGCTAATTTTGGCGGACTGGGCCTGCTGGGCGTGATACTAACGACAACCATCAGGCTAAGAAAAATTGAAACCACCTATTTCAAACAGAAATCTGTGGTAATCAAAGATCTTGACCACATGCTGGAAGCCCTTGAAAAATATGATCATGAGTACAATTATTCTGTCGCCTGGATAGACGCACTGGCAAAAGGTAAGAAACTGGGCAGCGGGGTATTGACCCTGGGCAATGCCGCCAAGCTGGCCGACCTGCCGGAGAAATTAAAAAACGAACCACTGAAACTGCATGCTACCGGCAAACTGGCGGTGCCTTTCTTTTTTCCTTCATTTGCGCTGAACGGACTTACCGTACGCATCCTGAATAAAGTAATTGCCTTTGTACAAAACTCACCCAAAGAGTTTGTGCACTATGAGAAGTTTTTCTTTCCGCTGGATGCCATCAACAACTGGAACAAAGGGTATGGCAAGCGCGGATTTGTTCAATACCAGTTTGTAATACCTGAGGAAAACGGCAAACAGCACCTGAAAGAAATTCTTGCAATGATTGCAGACAGCGGCTGTACACCTTTCCTGAATGTGTTTAAAAGAATGGGCGAAGGGCAGGGTATTCTCTCCTTCCCTTTTAAAGGATATACATTGGCGATAGACTTTCCTATGTCTGAACAGTTAAAGAAGTTTACCCCCAGGCTGGACGCCAAAGTGCTGGCCGCCGGCGGCAGGCTCTACCTGGGCAAAGACGGTTTGCTGGATGAAGCTATGTTTAAACAGATGTACCCACAGTACCAGCAATGGATGGCCGTAAAAAAGAAATATGATCCGGCCGGAGAATTCAGTTCAAATATTTCCAGGAGACTGGGGCTGGAGGTTGGTTGATTGGTGGGTGGGTTGATTGGTTGATCAGTTGATTGGTAAGAAGTCTTCGAGATTAGAGGCCCGCCATTGTTGGTGTTTTCACCAACAATTTTGCAGGACGACACCCAGTTATTATTGAAAACACCAACAATGGCGAAGAGTTGATATATTTATTTTCCGTCTCAGTGAATCGGCCAAACTGCTGTTCGGCGAGACACCGGCCACGGAAAAAAAAACTGGCATCCAGCCTATTTCATAATATCATCGCAGCGTCAATAAAGAGTAATCTTAAGCCTGTACCGCAACCTAAGAAGTATAAAACGAAAAAGAAGTAGTTATTTCTACCCTCAAATGATACATAAAGAAATACAAGACGCTTGCGTTCGGGCAATGGGCGTATTTGGAGTTGATATTTCGAAAGAGTATCAGTCGATGTCTTTCATTGGTTTAGGAGAAATGAGAAGGGATATTCCCCGTGCAGAAATGGTACATGCATTAAAAGAGATGGAAGGCGTTATTTTTGATTTAACAGAACACGTGGTTCACATTCCTACTCATTATTTTACAAAATAGTTCCCCCCTCCCCTTTTTTTCTAACAGGTATATAGTTACCTCTTATGATCAATAATTTTACATGGCGACACATCAGTTGTTGGTGAAAACACCAACAACGGCGAAAACACATCGGTTGAATATTCAACCCCTCCGGGGTTGCTTGGTATCCGCATTCTACCCCGGATTGCATCCGGGGCTAATCATATTAAGCCCCGCTGGGGCTCCCAGCCAAACCAACAGTCCAGTCAATGCGTTATCTTGCATTTCCAAAAATTATTCACGCCTCACGCCTCACGCCTCACGCCTCACGCCTCACGCCTCACGCCTCACGCCTCACGCCTCACGCCTCACGCCTCACGCCTCACCAC
>JANPGT010001028.1:0-3169 GCA_031424135.1 Chitinophagaceae bacterium | reverse complement strand
GAGCTGTGCATCGTTTTTATCTTTTTTTGCCAGGGCATAAATATTACCCACTTCTGCCAACGCAGATTGGGTAAGGCCTTTTTTACCCGCGAGTGAATCCACTTTTTTCCATTGCTTATCGTAGTTGGCCATTTTTTGCTGTGCTGATAATTGATAAATAAATAATAATGCAAAGCCTAAGAGTAAACCGGTTCTTCTGAATACCATGATCTTCAAATTTTAGTAAGCGTATGAATGGCTGTTGGCATACTTTACCAGGTTGATATTCACCAGTCTGATACTTCGTCTGGCTCAGTATGGCAACAGCGGCAATAAAGATAATGAACTTGCCTATGGATGCATAGCATGATACTATTGCATATATATTCATTGAATGGCGCTGTTAAATATTTTAACAGGCAGTGAGCAATCTTCATAAAACCGCAGCAAACGGCGGTATTGCTGCAATTGCCTGCGTTTTTCTGCGGTGTTGATTATCAGTCTGTTGCATTAACAAATTCTTATGCTATTACTTTTTAACCTGCAAACCCTTTCAGCTTCTATTATACAAACCGGTAAGAAAATAACCTGGTAAAAAACAAGATTACAGCACCATTAAAATGTACAGTTATGAAAAAGATTTCTACACTCGCTTTTGGTTTTCTTTTTTCTATGGCAAGTTTTGCCAGTTTTGCGCCTAACCGTTTAACCGTTGCTGCTGAAGGCAATGCCAATATAAAGTAACGGTAGATGGTAACCGCTTTGATCAGCAGTCGTTCAATAACAGCGTGGTATTTGAGAACCTGCAACCCGGGTTCCACTCCGTAAGAGTATACCAGCTTGCAGAAAAGCGTTACGGATTATTTGGCCGTAAAAATGGCGGCACAGAGTTCCGCCTGGTGTATAACGCTTCTGTAAACATTAAGCCATTGTTTGCCACTACCATTGAACTGAACCGCTTTGGCAGGGCACAGGTAACAGAGCAACCCATGCGTGGTTATGACAGGAAGTGGGACAGGGGTGACCGCAGGGGCAATGATCGTGACTATCGTGATAATGATAAGAGAAATGACCGTGATTACGACAGTCGTGACCGCGACAGGAACAACGATGGCTACAGCAGCAACAGTGGCTATGGCAATAATAATTACGGCCGCAGCATCAGCAACGAAGATTTCTTTGCTGCACAGCGTGTACTGGAGCGTGAAAATTTCGACAATGCGCGTTTGCTGTATGCAAAACGCCTGGTAGATGAAAACTGGTTGTCTGCTGAGCAGGTAAAAGCCCTGGCACGTTTCTTCTCTTTTGACAATAACAGGATGGACTTTGTGAAATACGCTTATAGCAAAACTATTGACAAAAATAATTTCAGTGTGGTATGCAATGCTTTTGATTCCAGCTACAGCAAAGACCAGCTGATGAATTTTATAAGAAACGGAAGATAGGTTTGGTTAGATATACAGGTTGGTTGTTGGAGGCCCCGCTACGGCGGGGCTTTTTTTTACCAAATAGGATCATAGAAAGATAGAAAAGCATAGGGTTTTGACAGCAGCTATGATAACCTATGGCCCTATGCTGCTATGTGTTTGGTTGGCAGCAAGGGGAAACAGTGCGTATAGAAATAAAAAAGCCCCGAAACCGGGGCTTTAGCATGTAATGTATGTTCAATTATTTCTTTCCAATTACTTCCGCCATCTTCTTGCCAATATCTGCAGGGCTTTGTACCACGAAGATACCGCACTCTGCCATAATTTTCATTTTTGCAGCAGCGGTATCATCTGCACCGCCGATAATAGCACCGGCATGGCCCATTCTTCTGCCGGGAGGCGCTGTCTGGCCTGCAATAAAGCCGACTACGGGTTTGGTACCATTGGCTTTTATCCAGTAAGCCGCTTCAGCTTCCATGCTGCCACCAATTTCACCAATCATAATAATACCATCTGTTTCCGGGTCATTCATCAGCAGTTCTACTGCTTCTTTGGTAGGTGTACCAATGATGGGGTCTCCGCCAATACCAATGGCGGTAGAAATACCCAATCCTGCTTTGGCTACCTGGTCGGCGGCCTCGTAGGTAAGGGTACCACTCTTGGATACTACTCCAATGCGGCCTTGTTTAAACACAAAGCCGGGCATAATACCTACTTTGCATTCGCCTGCAGTAATTACACCGGGACAGTTAGGCCCCACCAGTCTTGTATGCTTACCCAGTAAATAATTTTTAGCTTTCACCATGTCCTGCACCGGAATGCCTTCTGTAATACATACCACCAGGCCAATACCGGCGTCGGTGGCTTCCATAATAGCATCTGCTGCAAATGCAGGCGGTACAAAAATGATACTTACATTAGCACCGGTTGCTTTTACAGCATCGGATACTGTATTAAACACGGGCCTGTCCAGGTGTGTACTCCCACCTTTGCCCGGCGTAACACCACCTACTACATTGGTACCGTATTCTATCATTTGTGTGGCATGAAAACTGCCTTCTGTACCTGTAAACCCCTGAACAATTATTTTAGAACTTTTATTCACTAAAACAGCCATGGTGTATATATTAGATTGTGGGCAAAAATAGGGGATTTAGTTTGAGTTTAGTGGGCTGTTTTTCATTTTTTAACCGGCGGCAAAACGGCTATAAAGCATCCTTGCCACGCTCGGTTCAACAGTTGAATAGAAAGGAGCAATCATGCCGGATGCAGGTACTCTGTATCAGTATTGGACTGAGAAATTGGTCAGACGGGGACGTCAGACCCTGGCCCCGGTCAGGTTAGTTTGGGTATGGCGGCAATCAGTCCCTTTGTATAGGGGTCTGTTGGGCGATGGTAGATTTGGTCTGCTGTACCGGTTTCAATAATGCTCCCCTGCCGCATCACCATAATGCGGTCGCTGATATAATGCACTACCGACAAATCGTGCGAAATAAAGATGATGGTAAAATTGAATTCTTTTTTCAGGTCGTTCAGCAGGTTTAATACCTGGGCCTGCACGCTTACATCCAGGGCGCTTACACTTTCATCGCATACAATAAACGAGGGGTTCAATGCCAATGCCCTTGCTATTACAATGCGCTGACGCTGTCCACCGCTAAATTCATGGGGATAACGTTTAAAGTGTTCCGGTTTTAAACTTACTTTTTCCAGCAACTCCACTACTTTATCTTTCCGTTGTTGCCGGCTGCCAGCAATCTCGT
>JANPGT010001027.1:0-8927 GCA_031424135.1 Chitinophagaceae bacterium | reverse complement strand
TTAATAACGGTAGTACAAACCGGGTGATTGGGATCTGAGTGATGCAGCATCTGCAGGAACCGGTTATAAACAGCATAAAATGGATCGGCGGCCAGAGAAAAAGGGAGTTTCAATTCGTTGCCAAGGCACCAGGCAAACAATGCCGGGTGGTTTTGATACTTCTGTACCAAACGGCTGTTAGCGTTGTACCATTGCAACACAGACGCTTCATTTGTATAAAAAGATGCCATTAACGGATCCGGCATGTCTATCCCCACTATAACAGACAAATTGTAGGCCGCTGCCTGATCAAGCACTTTTGCCAATACTGCCGTATCCCAGCAAACGATGGTATTGCCTCCTGCGGAAACCAACTCCTGCATATGGTCATAACCAGCTGCCCCTTTAATAAAAAAAGGATGACCCTGCCTGGAAAAGAAATATTTTCCATTTTTTTGTTGAACAGATACAGCGGTAATACCGCCTGGTATTTCCGTACGCGGCGGCCCCCTTCTTACATAAAAAATAACTGCTAACAGCAGCAGCATGGTACAGCAGACGAATGCTATTCTTCCAGGCCTGACATGTTTCTTCTTATCAATTAAAACCATTTGAAATCATATGATGGCTTTTTATTCATTGGATACGGTTTTAACAGGTAATATAAACTTGATATGGGGCGCCTTTTTGTTTGTGAACTTCAACCCGCATATATCGCTTTTCCGGATAAAGATATTAAAAAAGCTACCTGTTACTGGTTAATACCCACACGAACAATACAAAGCATATGCCGGTAAAAATAACAGTAATCAGCAGTACAGACCAGCTATTCCTCTAAAAATCTGTAATCATTGACGGGCCCAATGGGCAAAAGAAAAGAGGCCGCAAAGCCCCCTATTCTATTTACAAATACGTAGAATAAATGTTAAGGAATGTTAAAAAGGAATTAATTTTCTATCTTTCAGCGCTGGAGACGCACCGTATCTGCAATTGTCACCTGCCCTAAGACGATGCTGGCAGACTTTTGAACCGGCTTGTACAATGTATCAACCGGAACATATGATAAAGTATAATTTCCCGCCGGAATATCTTTGATAAGAAAGTTGCCCCCGGGTATTGCAGTAAACGTGCTGGCTACTGTGTCTGTTCCCCGGATTGCCATAACTGCAGTAAGCGCTGTACCAGGAACCACCACGCCCCTTAAATCGCCCCCTGAAGGGGCAAATGAAATTACACGCAATACGGGTTTTAAAATAATATTGCCGCTATTGCCGGCCACAACAATTGACCTGGCAACATCAAAATCGAGGGTCAGACGATACAAGATGCCTCCTGCAAGGTCCTGATGAATCTGTACTTTCAGACCAGATTGCTGTGCGCTGGGTGTCTTAAGGCTTATTGTCTGGCCCGCCTTATTTACAATATAATTATTATCGCCCAGTATCAATCTAACCTGGCTTACCATGCCAGCCGGTATCATCGCATCGGCCAGCAGCGTATCTTTTCCATTAGTGAGTTCCAGCAGGTTATACACGCCGGGATGGATACCGCCCAGCAAAACCGGGGCCCCGCCATTAACAATTACCTCCACCTGCTGAATGTCTACCCAAACCTCTTTTACATCAGGACTGGGATTATCAATTAACCGCACCTGCAGCTGGGCCTGCCCGCTTTTACTGGTTTTGGAACAAGAAGAAACGGACGCAACTGTCAAAGACAACAGCAGCAGAAAAAAGACACTTTTAGGTTTCATACAGTACAATTTTATTAACCCATTAGTGCAAATGCTGTTCCAGAACGGGCAATCTCTATATGATTTTTGAATCATCCGTAAGCAGCTATATATAAATAAGTTATTTAAACTATTAGTTAGTTGCCCCGTCCCGGCACCGGGCTTATCTTTATACATATCGATAACCCCCCCTCCTATGAAAACCGTTTTACTAGCAATATCTTTTTTATTCAGCCTTGAATTGCGTACTGCAGCACAGGTATGTCCGGGCGGCGGGCCCAATTTCACATTGGCCGTTCCATTCAACCCGGCCTGGATTTATGGATGCAACACGGGTACCTCGTGTAATGGAGGTGTGGCATTTGACAACCGGCCTTCCTGTTTACCCGTCACGTCTATGGACGCCTGTGCACCGGCACCTTCCTGCGGATCTGTTTCCCGCGATGCCTCCAATGTATGGTTTAGCTTTTTTGCCAGTAGCAGTACCGTGCGCATTTCGTGCTTCCAGAATACTTCACTTGTACTGGGTATCCAGGCTTTCCGGGGAGGGCCTTCCTGTGGCGCATTAACCGAACTGGGTTGCGTGTTGTCCAGCGGTCCCAGCAGTGGCGCTCAACTCAACCTATCCGGCCTGGCGGCGGGTACCCTTTACTATTTCAGAATATTTGGAAGTGCCGGCCCTGTGTCTCAGCGCACTGGTCTGTATTGCTTTTGTGGAACAACAGGCCTCACTACATTTTTGATGCTCTCCGCCCCCGTCAGCAATTTTGAAAGTCAGCGATATTCACATAAAATAAACTTGGCCTGGACCGTCACAGCAAGCAATGACAATGAAGTTTACCTTATTGAAAGAAGTGAAAATGGGGATTTTTTTACCCAATTGCCCGGCGCAGGTATTCCAACCGGTCAATCAGCACGTAGTTACCAGTATATAGATCAGTCGCCCTTGACGGGTATCAATTATTACCGGCTTAAACACGGTTACCCCGACGGCCATTATGACTATTCAAAAACGATTTCGGTAAAAGCCGCAGATCCGGAAGATATTATCATTCTTGCCAATGCGGTAAATCAACAGCTGCAGGTGGAACTTAAAACCACCTCAACACTTGTTATTACCGATATGTCAGGTAAAGCCATGCAGGTGATAAGGCTGGGTGCCGGAAGGCAAATCATCGCTACCGGCCAACTATCCAATGGAATTTACCTATTGCAGACCGTCAAAGGGGGCAATGCAGGAAATACAGTACATAAATTTTCAATATTCAGATAGTGATTGCTTTTCAATGGCAGACCTGGCGGACACTGTTCACTTAGGCCCTTCAGCATACACTTTCATCAATGCCTTTATCTGATCTTTCAGGCTGCCGGAAGCCTCATCAAACAAATCATCTTTGGCTTTTTTGGAATGCTTATTACTGTTGGACATCTTAATGGTCTGCTGAATGGTTTCCAGCGAAGGATAAAAAACAGCCGTGTTTTTTTCGTACCACGCGTTGGTAGATTCAATTTTTCCCAGGATATCTGAATAATCATCCAGGAGGGTATTGATGGTGAGTATGTTCTCAGCCGTATGGCGCCGGGGTATTCTGTCGTACAAATCCTGTAAAATGGCCTCAAATGCCTCCATATTTATATATTGTAAATACGAATGTACGGAAAACCGGGAGCATGCATTCATTGCTGCCCGGGACAGAAAACGGAAAGCATTTCCGTAAATACTAATATCCCATTACTTTCAGGAATTCATCCTTTTTCCTGCGTGACACATCAACATAATTGCCATTCTGCAATTCAATCTGGCCACCATCTCCTTTGATATACCGCTTTACGTAATTTAAGTTAATGATGTGCGAGTGATGTGTACGGAAAAAAATCTCTTCCGGCAATAACTCTTCAAACTCTTTCAGCGTTTTGGAAGCGACAATTTTTGTTTTGTTGCCGAAATAAATATTGGTGTAGTTGCTGTTGGCTTCCAGGTGCACCACTTCATTGATATCGTAAAAAAACAACCCTTCCAGTGCCGGTATAGCCAGCTTGTGCAACTGCACTTTGGGTTGCTGCATATTTTGACGCAGCATTTCTACCTGTTTTTTTACCTGCGTATTTTTTACCGTTTCAATTTTTGCCACTGCGGCTTTCAGCTCTTCTATATCTACAGGCTTCAGCAGGTAATCAAAAGCGGCGAAACGGATGGCTTTAATGGCATACTGGTCATAGGCTGTAGTAAATATGATATGAAAATTTTTCTCTTCAATTTCGTTCAGCATATCAAACCCGTTCATCCGGGGCATTTCAATATCCAGGAAGATCACACGGGGATGGTGATGTTCAATTAAAAAAATACCCTCAGGACCATTGTCCGCTTCGGCTATTACTTCAATTTCCGGGCAGTAATCGGCCAGTTTTTGTTTCAGGGCCAGCCTTCCCTTGGCCTCGTCGTCAATGATAATTGCTTTGTATTTCATATAATATTTAATTGCACCTGTACACGGGTACCGGTGGGTTTATCATTTTCGCTCAGGTCTTCAATTTCTACGGATGGGATGGTTTCCTTATTAAACAATTTTACCCTTTCGTAGCTTATCTCCAGTCCGTAAGACTTGTCTTTGCCTGTACTGATTTGTTGTGCAGCCGCCCTGCCAACACCATTGTCTGTAACCGTGTAAACAATGCGGTTATTGACTTTCCTGATGGTAACGGTCAACGCGCCGTCGTTGCTGTCTTTATTGCGCAGCCCATGCTGTATGGCATTTTCCACAAAAGGCTGAATAATCAGCGGTGGAACCTTATAGTCACTGTTCATCAGTTCGTCGTCAATCTGCAGGTTGGCAGTAAACTTATTTTCACTGCGCTGCAGTTCCAGTTCTATGTACAGCCGCAGCGTTTCGGTGTCTTTGGAAAAAGCCACCAGGTTCTGCTTGCTGCCATCCAGCACATTACGGATAAGTTTTGCAAATTTATTCAAATAAACCGTGGCATTGTACTTATCATTGCTCTGTATATAGGCATCAATACTGTTAAGGCTGTTAAAAATAAAATGGGGATTCATCTGAGAGCGCAGCACCTGCATCTGTGTTTCGGCGATACTCTGTTTCAGCTGCGATTCGGCGGTCTTCTTTTTATTCTGCACCGATTTATTGACGACAACAGCGATAATTATACTCAGCAACAAAGTTGTACCAATTGCCAATAACAGCCAGTTCTTAACATTCAGTTCTTTGTTCTGCAGGTCAGACAACTGCTTCAGGTGCGCATTTTCAATTTCTTTTCTCTTCACCATCCATTCTGTTTCCTTAATGGCAACATTGCGCTGGTTGTTTTCAGAAAAAAGCGAATCGGCTGTTGCACGGTATAACCGGTAGAAAGCTGCAGAGGAATCTTTATCGTTCATTTCGTCATACAAAAAAGAGATTTCATGGGCAGTCTCCGCAATTTTTTCAAGACTTTCTGTTTGCCGGGCAATGCGCATGGCTTTCTCCAGCAGATCCCTTTTTGCCGGTATGGTAAGATTTTTCAGGTATTTCACCTGTGCCATATAGCCGGCATATTCATTCAGCGGGATACTGTTTCTTTTGGATTCATCAATGGCATAATTAAAATAATACAATGCTGAGTCCGGCCGGTTATTAATAGCGTGCAGTTTTCCAAAACCAAGGTAATACTGCATAATCAGCGAACTGTCGCCGGAAAGTATTGCATAAGGTAACCCATGCTGCAGGTGATGCTGTGCACTGTCATACAATTTTTCTTCAAGGTCGCACTGTTGCAGCACCTCGTAGTTAATGCCCGCGCCAATCCACGCATGTATCTGCCGGTTAATTTCAATGGCTGATTTTGTATACACGCGGCATTTGGCAAAATCCCTGAGTGCTTTAAAATTCTCCCCTATATTGTTGAGCGAAGCGGACTTCAGCCTCAAACCGCCACATAGTTCTGCGTATTCAATTGCCTTAAAATAGGCTTTGTTACTGGCATCAAAATTGGCCGATTTATTAAAAAGTACGCCCAGGTTAATTTGGGCCAGCCCTTTTCCAAAAACAAAATGAAGGCTATCGCTGTAATAAGATACTTTATCGTAATAGTCGAATGCCTGTTTCAGGTTAAAATCTACACTTCGCCAACTGATGCGGTGCAGGGTTAATACATACTGTGAATCGATGGTATGATGTGTATTTATCCAGTTCATAAGACTGTCAACCACCCTGCGCTGCGCGGTACTGGTCTGTAACAGTCCGTGAATAATAAATAAAAGCAGCACTATTTTCTTCATAGCTATTAAGTAAACGCTGGTTTGCCGGAAAAACGGGCAATAAACAATGGTGTAATTTAAGGATATTAACAGTTGCTGTCAGCTGCTGCCGTTTACTGCTGCTGCAGGTACAGGTGAATGGCTTTTAATTCATCGTCTGTAAACGTCAGGAATTTCCAGGGCATGGCTTCGCTCAATTGTTTACCCTCCGGCGTTTTGCCGCTGCGCAAGGCCGTGATGAATCCTTCGGCCTGCCATTTCCCCGGGTGGCCGGTAGCACTGATATCGGGTATCACCGGTTCATTGGGTGAATGCGCCGGCGCGCCCTTTAAATTGGGACCATGACAGCCCTTGCACACAGTTGCCAGGTAGCCGCCGTAGGCAGCGGTAACAGCAGGCTCAATTTTATCTGCATATACCGCGTTATGGTCTATCATTTCTGCGGGCAGCAACGGAAATTTGTCTAAAAAAGTAAGTACTCTTCCCAAAGGTTTCAACGATTTTGGAGGGGTTGTTTTATCAACCGGTGGATGCTGTTTTACAAAGCAAATCAACTCGCTCATATCCTTGTTGGAGATATGGTATATTTCATGAGACGGCATAAACCAAAGCGACTTATTATCCTTCCCCAATCCATGCCGCAGTACCCGTACCCAGTCTTCATCAGTATAATTAATCCCGCCCTTTCCTGCGGTAATATTGCGCGCATACAATATGCCAACAGGCGATTGTTCATCCTGGAAAGCCCGTCCACCCGCCAGGTTTTCACCATGGCAACCAATACAACCCCTGTTTTCAGCAATATGTTTACCGCGCACGTAAGAGACGGAATCACCCGGGATAGCCAGTTTTTGCAATTTTACCGTATAGATTTTATTGATTCTTTCTTCTGTCTTAAAATAAACGATGGCATACAAAATGATAACAATGGACAGCAGGCTGCCCAATGTTATCATTGTCCATTTAAGGATTTTTTTTAGCATGGTTGGGGGTTTGGGGGTATATAAATTTGGGTTAGGGGAAGAGATTTTGTAATACCATGCTGCTAAAAAAACAACCGGGCTGTTTATGCAAACTGTGTACGATTGCCAATGTTACAAACAGCCTTTTCAATACACCAGGCTTTTACACAACATGGTTAATGTATACAGATGCGCACCTACCATGCCTTCGCTGGTAAAAACCGACTACCAGTACGCGATATTGGCCGGCTGTTGTAAAAATCAAATTAATGAAGGAAATCTACACTTCCATTGAGCCATTGCCTTAAACTGGTTAGCTGGTGGCAGTCATTTTTTGCACGTTAACGCATGGGGAAGGGTTCCATCAATTCTATACGTGTGCCATCCGGATCGAAGAGGTTCAGCTGCCAGCGATTGTTGCGGCCAATCCTGGGTGCGGCCACCGGGTAGCCATTTGCCTGCGCCCGTATGCCAAGCAAATCTACCGCCTGCTGCATGTCGGGCACCATCAATGCAATATGGTGCAGGTTGCCCAGTTGCTGGCGGTTTACCGGCCCGTGTACCAGCATGTATTCAAGGTAATCAGTGCCCTCCGGCACCCGCATATTTATCCAGCTGGTGCTGCTGTCGTTAGGGCCACCCCGCCATATCTCTGAAAACCCGAGTATATCTGCATAGAATCCGTTGGCAGCCTCTGCGCTGGCAATGGTAAGCCCTGCATGCAGTATGCGCCTTGACACAGGGTTTGCCGGCGGCGCTATTTTCAGCTGTTCTTTTGTGTTAGCAGCCCGCTGCACGAAAAGTATAGGGTGACCATCAGGATCAAGCACTGTAAATGAAAGCACCCCCTGCATATCCGCTGTAACCGTTTCAGGTACAGTAACACCTTTCGCTTTCAGGTAAAGGCGCATGGCTGCTGCATCTGCCGTTTGAAAAGCAATGGCCAGCAGTCTTTCATCGCGGCCAGGCGGCAATCCACCCTTAATAATAATAGATTGTCGTGGATTGACGGTGAATACCTGCTCTCCTGTCAACGGATTTGTTTTTGCAGGGGACGGATCGTACCCCAGCAATGAATGATAAAAACTGTTGGCTTTATTCAGATCGCTTACCTGCAGCTCCACAAAAGCAATACCTGTAAGCGCGGGTCGTTGTGGTGGCTGGCAGAAGCCCGGCAATGCCGCCGGCAACAGTAAAAAGAAGCAGAAGTAAAAGTGTTTTTTGAGCAGCATTTTCATACAGACAACCGTTAAAAACAAAAGCAATATAACCACAGGCTATATTGCTTTCATCATTAAATATAAAACTTTGTACGCACACTGGCTATTTTATACCAGCGCAGCGGCCGCATGCTTAAAAAGCGGGGTCCGCCGGCGTATTGGTATTGCCATCTCTTTCGCGGAAGGGATAAGGCAGCAGGTTGCGTTTGCGTTCTGCCGTGGGTCTTCCAAACCTTCTCATATCTTCCAGCTTCATGCCGGATAAATACAGCTCTATACAACGGTTACGGTAGATCTCGGTAAGTACATCTGCCTGGGTTACCGGTGCCACTGCTGCCAGGTCTGCCCCAATACCCAGTGGATCATTGGCGGCTTTCTTGGTCACCACTTTATTCAGTTCCACCACGGCATTTGCCAAATCGGGAGTGGCCTGCCGGGCATACGCTTCGGCTTTAATCAGTGTTATTTCCCCGGGGAAATAAATGGGAATGGCTGTGGTAGCTGCAATCCAGAAACCGTTTAAACGGTAGCGCGGAAGAATGGCAGCATTAATGGTAGTGTAAAAAGGAATACGTTTGTCGGCCAGGTTGGGCGCTATACTAACGGGAAGGCCCAGCGTAGAATCAACCGGCTGGTACAGGTTGTTGGTAGAGGTGGCGGTATTGTACACCGGGTTGGGGGTAGCTGCCTCAAAATTAAACGTAGATTTTTTGGTAATATCTACTGCGTTGGCGGCGGACAGTGCAGCTGTGTAATTACCGGCAAACAATGAATACCGGGCT
>JANPGT010001026.1:0-2168 GCA_031424135.1 Chitinophagaceae bacterium | reverse complement strand
CAAAGGTGTGTTGTACCTGAAACATTTGTTGCGTGGTGTTGGTCTTGGTTTGTTTGATGATGTAACCGCTATGCAGAAATTTGAAGTATGGCACAAGGAGCATGAAGCCCAGATCCTGAAACGCCAGGAAGAGAACCGTCGTTCTAATCCACGTGGTGGCAGAAGGCCCCAGGGTGCAGGCAGCCGTCGTCCTTCAGAAAGAAGGCCGGCAGAAGGTGGTGCTCAATAAGCTACAATCGTTTACCAACTCATAGTAATATCCCGATAGGCAACTATCGGGATATTTTTTGCCCGGGAACCCCCTAACCCCCCGAAGGGGGAATTTTACGTTCATTAAAATGAGTTCGGTTGTAAAATGATCCCGTTTTATAAGTAAGAAAATTCAGTGATCTGTCACTAATAGAGTCCCCGGAGACAACATCTTAGATATAAGAATTACCTTCGAAAACTAATCATAATTATTAAACGCAAAATTCCCCCTTCAGGGGGGCAGGGGGTATGAATTATAACTCTATCGGAAAAATAGTAGCTTCTTTCGGCGTTAAAGGCGATCTGATTTTGCAGCACCACCTGGGCAAGAAAACATCGCTGAAAGGGCTGGAAGCGCTTTTTGTAGAATTGGTAAAAGATGAAATGCTGCCCTACTTCATTCAATCGGCAAAAATAAAAAGTGAAGACGAAATTTACCTGAAGCTGGAAGGTGTAGATACTAAGGAAGCTGCCCAGCAGTTAAGGCAGAAAGAAGTCTGGCTCACCGAAGAAGATTTTCATAAATACGCGGCCAAATCCTCCATTGTTTCCCTCCTTGGATTCCGCCTCATAGATGATGGGGTAGACCGCGGCGCCATTCTTGAAATTATTGAACAACCCCACCAGATGCTGGCCCGCATAGACCTGGAAGGCAAAGAAGCCCTGATACCCCTGCACGAGCAAACCCTTGACAAAATAGATAAAAAGAAGAAAGAAGTGCATGTGGTGCTGCCGGACGGGCTGCTGGATGTGTACAGGTAGCCATTTTGAATTGTAAATTTTATATTTTGAATTAATTGCGGCAAATGGCTGCCATTTTTAAGCAAAAATGTGCAATACCTTTGCCTAAAAACAGTCCCGGAACAGCACATTTAAAATTTAGAATACAAAATTCAAAACAAATTTCCCCCCAACGCATCATAGCGCATTTTGACCTCGACTCTTTCTTTGTAAGCGTAGAGGTGCTGAACAATCCTTCGCTGAAGGGCAAGCCTGTATTGGTAGGCGGCCATAGTGGAAGGGGTGTGGTAGCAGCCTGTAACTACGAGGCCCGTAAATTCGGCATCCATTCTGCCATGCCCATGATGAAGGCCATGCAGCTTTGTCCGCAGGCCATTGTAGTGGGCGGCAGCCGGGGAGAATACAGCCGCTTCAGCCGCTGGGTAACGGAAATTATTGCCGCCGAAGCCCCCCTGTTTGAAAAAGCTTCCATTGATGAGTTTTATATTGATCTAACGGGGATGGACAAGTATTATAACGCCTTTGAGTGGACAAAAAAGCTGCGCGAAAAGATTATAGCCACTACCCAGCTGCCCATTTCATTCGGCCTGGCTTCCAATAAAATGATTGCCAAGATGGCCACCGATGAAGCAAAACCCAATGGCTTTCTATGGGTACCATACGGCAAGGAAACTGATTTCCTGGACCCCCTGAAAGTGAGCAAGATACCCGGTGTGGGGGCGCAAACCTTCCGCTCGCTGCTGCAGGTGGGCATTGAAACCATCAAAGAGCTGCGCGAAGCAAAAATGGAAATGCTGCAGCGTTATGTGGGCAATTACGGCATCGAACTATGGCACAAAGCCAATGGCCGCCACGATGGCCTGGTGCAGGAATACCACGAAGCAAAATCAGTGTCTACCGAAAGCACTTTTGAAGAAAATAAGACCGATATCGAATTCCTGATGAACCAGCTGGTGCGGATGACCGGGAAAATTGCATTTGAACTGCGCCAGGAAAATAAAATGGCGGGCTGTATTGCCGTGAAGATAAGATACCCTGATTTTGAGACCACTTCCCGCCAGGTGGCCATACCCTACACTTTCTACGATGACGAACTGATACCCATTGCTAAAGACCTGTTTCACAAGCTCTACCGGAAAGGGCAGGCAGTGAGGCTGCTGGGGGTGCGGCTGAATGAG
>JANPGT010001025.1:0-2706 GCA_031424135.1 Chitinophagaceae bacterium | reverse complement strand
TCTGCCGCTTTAATAATACTGTCATTATCCATTTTATCAGTGGCTGCAAATCCCCAGCTGCCACTGGCAATCACCCTGATGCCTATACCATAAGATTCTGTATTGGTAACACTTTCTACATTGCGTTCACGGGTGGTAATGAATTGGCGCAGGTACCTGCCAATGCGCACATCTGCATAGGTAGCACCTTTAGATTTTACCCGGTTCAGTACCAAATCTGCCAGCTGTTTTTTTAATGCGGTATCAAAAGGATTGTCTAAAAATGTTTCTGCGGGCACTGTATGACCAATAATGGGAATACCGGCAAACACAGCGGCACCCAGGCCCATGCCTCCGTATTGAAGAAAGTCGCGTCTTTTCAAACTGGTTAAATTTTATGCCGCAGATTCGCAGATTTTGTAAACAGCACAAAATAATCTGCGAGTCTGCGGCTTATGTGTTTGTGACTTTTATAGTATCTATCAGGTGCAGTTCTTTGCCAGGCAAATGCTGCGGCTTAACAGTTCTTATATCGCGTCTGATAAAGAAGAAAAAGTAAAATCCCTGATTTTCAGCGGCGGCACCAGGTAGCTGCGGTAAGATTCTACACTGATACTGCGTTCTGGTTTACCCAGCGCTTCTACATTGTTTAATGCAATTATCGGGCTTTCATTGAAACGGAAATTTTTCACCGGGTGTTTAATCTGGCCATTTTCAATATAGAAAGTTCCGTCACGGGTAAGGCCTGTCAGCAACAGGGTCTGCGGATCTACCATGCGGATGTACCAGAGCCTTGATACAAGGATGCCCCGCTCTGTAGTTTTAATCATTTCTTCCAGGCTCATATTGCCGCCTTCCATTATAAAATTAGAGCCAAAAGGAATGGGTGATTTATTTGTTTTCTGTGCCCAGAAACGCGAGTAAGCCAAATTTTTTACCACCCCTTTTTCTATCCAGTTCATCCTGTCCAGCGGTTGACCTTCCCTGCTGAAGGTAGAAGAAGGTAATTCTTCATTAAACGGATCAGAATAAATAGTTACTTTTTCATCCATCAGTTTTTCTCCCAGCCGGTTGCCACCGCCTGGCTTACTCATAAAGCTGCGGCCCTCATCTGCACTGCGGGCATCAAAACCGCGGAACATGTTTTCCAGGAAATAGGTAACTGCTACCGGCTCCAGTATTACCGTGTACTTACCGGGCTCAATGGCTTTTGCATTCGCAGAACCATTGGCTTTCTGTGCAGCAATTCTGGTAGCGGAAAGCGTATCCAGTTTTTTTACATCGTTGTAACCGCGTGCGGCATAGCCGGAACCGGTACCTGCTGCATTGCGGGTAGTAACTGAAAAAGTAACATCGGTATCTGTATCGTAGGCAAAGAGTCCTTTTGAATTCAACCCGGCACCGAAGCTGGTGGTGTTTTCAATAAAACCTGCTGCTTCCAGCTGGGCTTCCTTTGAAGCGCCGATACTTTTGGCAACTGCTTCTGCCCGTATATCGGGTGTAACCGCTGCTGTAGACGGTATATAAGTTTTAGACGCTTTGAAAGTTTGTGGTCCCAGCAGCGGCATGTATTCTGGATTTTCCGGTGCCAGCTGTGCCAGTTCTTCTGATCTTCTTACTACTTTCTCCAGCGAGGCATCATCAAACTCATTGATGGTGGCAGTGCCTGATTTTTTCCCGAAGGAGGACGTAACTGCCAGGCTCAGGGTACTTATTTCACCCGAGGTAGATACACTGTTGCGGGCATAGCGGATATTACCACCTTCTGAACCGGTGAGCGACACTTCGCATTCATCTGCTTTGGAAAAAGCGATTACTTTTTTTAACAGTGCCTGTGCTTCTTCTTTATTTAGTATGGCCATAATAAGTAGTTGTTAGATTTTTCTTGCTGTGTTGATAACGTTGATTCCATTAAAACGCGTGGTAGCGCTGCCGTGAGAAACGGCATTCGACTGCGAAGGCTGTCCCTTACCATCGTTGAAAGCACCGCCCAGGCGGTAATCGCTCTGATCTGCAATGGCACTGCAGGAATTCCAGAATTCCTGTGTATTGGCCTGGTAGGCCACATCATTGAGCATGCCCACTATTTTGCCATTTTTTACTTCGTAAAACGTCTGGCCACCAAACTGGAAATTATAGCGTTGCTGATCGATGGAGAAGGAACCATCACCGATGATATAAATACCTTTTTCTACGTTCTTAATCAAATCATCTACAGACAACTTATCCTTACCTGCTTTCAATGACACATTGGGCATACGCTGAAACTGCACATCGCTCCAGCTCTGCGAGTAGCAGCAGCCCTGCGATTCTTTCAATCCCAGGATATGCGCCTGGTCGCGGATGGCCTGGAAGTTGACCAGTACCCCGTTTTTGATAATGTCCCAGTCCTTACATTTTACGCCTTCGTCATCATAGCCTACCGCGCCCAGTGAACCGGGTTGTAATTTATCTGCAACAATATTTACCAGCTTGCTGCCAAACTGGAAATTGTTTGACTTCAGTTTATCCATAGAAAGAAAACTGGTACCGGCATAGTTGGCTTCGTAGCCCAGCACCCTGTCGAGCTCTGTAGGGTGCGCCACAGATTCGTGAATGGTCAGCCACAGATGCGATGGATCGAGTATAAGATCATATTTACCGGGCTCTACTGATTTTGCTTTCAGTTTCTGGTCCACATCCTGTGCGGCATTTTTAATGTCTTCCAGCATATCGTACCGGTCTCTG
>JANPGT010001024.1:0-4403 GCA_031424135.1 Chitinophagaceae bacterium | reverse complement strand
CTTAATCACCAGCGATTTAATATTGTCCAGCACATAGTTCATGGCAGCGGGCTGGCCGCACCACCAGGAAGCAATAGTGGGCATTATCAGTTCTTCGCCCAGCAGGTGTTTGGCAATATTATTTAAGAAGGGCATCAGCCCCGGGTTTTCCAGTACGCTGCAACCCAATGGGTTGGCGATGCTTACATTGCCGCAGCGCAACACATGCAGCAGGCCGGGCACACCCAATTGAGAGTCTTCCCGCAATTCCAGCGGGTCGCAGTACACATCGTCTACCCTGCGCAGTATGACGTCTACTTTTTCAAGCCCGCTGAGTGTTTTCAGCCATACAAAATTGTCTTTTACCATCAGGTCGTTGCCCTGCACCAGGGTATAGCCAAGAAAGCTGGCCAGGTACGAATGCTCGAAATAAGTCTCGTTGCTGGGGCCAGGGGTAAGTATTACGATGCGCGGGTTGGGATTTTTGCCCGGTGCAATTTCTGTGAGGGCGCTCCGGAGAGCATTAAAATAGGTAGACAGCCTGCGTACCTTCAGTCCGTTGAAAAATTCAGGCAGGATGCGCGCCATGGCCATCCTGTTTTCCAATGCATAACCCGACCCGGAGGGCGCCTGGGTACGGTCGTTCACTATCCAGATTTTTCCGTCGGCGCCACGGGCGATATCGGCGGCGTAAAAAATAAGGTTGTGTTTGCCGGGTTGGCGGATGCCACAGCATTGTCGCAAAAAGCCAGAGTGGTTATAGACCAGTTCCATGGGCAGCAGGCCCAGTTTTATCAGCTGCTGATCGCCATAAATATCTTTCAGAATAAGGTCAAGCAGGGTGGCTCTTTGTATCAGGCCCGATTCAATGCGCTGCCATTCTTCTTTATTGATGAGGAAGGGTATCAGGTCCAGTTTCCAGGGGCGGTTAAGCCCGGCCGGATCGTCATAAATATTATAGGTAACGCCGTTTTCTTTCAGCAGGCGCAGCATGTCCTGGCTGCGGTTGCTCATTTCATCGTTACCCAGTTTGCTGAATGATTCAAAAAAAGTTTGCCAGTTGGGTCGGGGATGGCCGTCAGCATCCATTAATTCATCGTAAAAATGACGGATGCTGCTATAATGTTCAAAAAGCGCATCCTGTTGTGTATCCGATGTCATGCAGTCAGTTTGTGGCCGTTGAAATGGGGTGAGCGGTCGGCCTAAAATTAGTAAATAAAAAGCAGTTGTGCTAACGGGGCATGTGTAGCCGTATTTGACCTTGAGGGCTGTTGTTTTTACTGTGAACCGTTGCAGGCCTGCAGGCATTGTGCGTAAGCTGCGCGGGCCATATTTCCGGGTGCCGATGCCATAGTTATGAAGGATTCCTGTATTTTTAAAAACGAATAACGTTACATATGAAAAATAAAACGATTTGGGTAGTAATCATTGCCCTGGTGCTCACAGCAGACAGCGTGGAGGCACAGTTGCGTATGCCTGCAATCATTTCTTCCGGCATGGTATTGCAGCAGCATGATTCTGCCACGCTTTGGGGCTGGGCAGGTCCTTCAGAAAAGGTATACGTCCTTACCAGCTGGAATAACCGGCTGGATTCTGCGGTAGCCAGCAATGGTGCCAAATGGCGGTTGAAGGTTAAAACGCCGGGTGCAGGCGGACCTTTTACCATCAGCATTACCAACCGGGGTGTTCCAAGGGTATTGCAGAATATTATGATTGGCGAAGTATGGGTTTGTTCGGGCCAGTCAAATATGGAATGGAGTTACAACAATGGCGAAAAAGATACCCGTGCAGAGCTGCCGGTATGCGCCACCAATAATATCCATTTTTTCCAGGTGCCCAAGTCTACGGCAGATGCGCCACAGGACGATCTGCAGGCGCAATGGGTAAGTTGCGATTCAAACACGCTTAAGAGCTTTAGCGCGGTGGGCTATTTTTTTGGTAAGCGTTTGCAACAGCAGCTGAATACACCCATTGGGCTGATAAATACCAGTTGGGGAGGCACCCCGGCGGAAGTATGGACGCCCGATTACCTGGTAACCAACGATGAAGTGTTGAAAACAGCTGCTGCCAAATTACAACCTGTCAACTGGTGGCCCAATGAGCCCGGCAAAACCTATAACGCCATGATTGCGCCGATAACCCCTTTTACCATTGCGGGCGCCATCTGGTACCAGGGCGAAAGCAATACCAATACCAACGATACGTACAACAAACTGCTCACCACCATGATCAATGGCTGGAGAAGCGCCTGGAACAAGGACTTCCCGTTTTATTATGTGCAGATAGCTCCTTATAAATATGGCAATTATAATGTAGGCGCACTTTTGCAGGAGGCGCAGGCAAAAACAATGGCGCACCCTAATACAGGTATGGTGGTAATTACTGATTTGATTGATTCGGTTACCAATATTCACCCTTCGCACAAACGCGAAGTAGGCAATCGACTGGCCAACTGGGCGCTGGCAGAAACCTATCGCCGCCCTAAAATTGTCTATAAAAGCCCGGAATATAAAAGTGTATTGATTAAAGGTGCCACATTGATTGCCAGCTTCGACAATGCACTCAATGGTTTCCTGGTAAAAGGGAAGACCATCAATGGTTTTTTTATCTCAGGCGACGATGAAAACTGGCAACCTGCAGAGGCAAAAATAGAAAAAGGTAAAATTGTATTGTGGAACAAAGATCTTAGGCAGCCCATGTATATACGTTATGGGTTCAGCAATACCATGGTGGGCAATGTTTTTTCCGCAGAAGGATTGCCACTAACGCCCTTCCGTACAGACAGCTGGCCGGTTGGGCAGACGCCTGTATTATAACCAGCTGTACCCGGTAAAATACAAAAGCGGTGGCAATTTTAATTAGTTGCCACCGCTTTTGTATTTGATATGCGGTATAATTATGTTGTGCGCAATTCTTCCTCAATCTGATCGTGAAAAACAGTTTCATTTTTTACCACCCATTCCGGCAGGGGCTGTGCAATAATCTTCCAGGTGCCGTCTTCTTTTCTCATCCTGAACATAATGCGGTTGCCACGGTCGTCACTTACGTCTACGGTAAACAGTTCGTCCTGGAAGCCGGTGAGCTTTCTGAAATTAAATTCCCTGAGGTGTCCGTCTGCTTTTATCAGTTTTGTGAACTGTATATTTTTTATAAATTGAATCTGCATGGTAATAATGATTTAAGTAAACAACCTGATTGCACCTCAAACAAATTTTATGCTAAACAGGATTTTGGCTGCGGTTTATACTGTTAAAGTTGTGCACATTAAAAACCAGTGCGGGTGCAGGCTTTGAAAACATATTGGGGATGTAAAGTTACAACAAAAAATCTGTTAAGCGCTGCTGATCATGTCTGCCGATTGTTCCTCTACTGCTGCCATGCTGGCGCGGTAACGGATAATGCGGTGACCTACCATTACAATGATGAAACTCAGCGTTGCGCAGCAGGCCATTACGCCGGTCATAGGCAGGGCGGTATGGTTGTGCAAAACGCTCACAACGGCAGAAGTAAAGGCGCCGATGCTCATTTGTATGCCCCCCAGCAGTGCGGAAGCGCTGCCTGCATTTTTGCTGAAAGGGGCCAGCGATAGTGCTGAAGAGTTGGGAAAGGTAAAGCCCTGGCAACACAAAAAAATGAAGATAAAAAAAATAGTGCTGAACAGATCCAGCAATCCGGTGGCAGTGCCAATAAATAAGAGTAAACCTGTAACAGCCTGGCAAAGAAGGGCTACTTTGATAATCTGCCTGCTTTCATAGGCTTTCAATAATACGCTGTTCAGCTGGCTGGCGCCGATAAGGCCCATGGCCACAAGGGCAAATATCCAACCGTATTGTTTTTCGCTTACTTTAAACAGTTCCATAAAAACATAAGGCGAACCGGCTATATAAGCATACAATCCTGCAGAAGCTACCGCGCCCGTAAAAGCATAGGTATAAAACTGCGGATCTTTCATTACCGCTATAAAATTTCTTATAATGGGAAGAGGTTTCAGAGAAAGAGAAGTATCGGGCGGTCTTGTTTCTGGCAGGGTAAAATAGACGCCCGCCAGTATACCGGCCACTATCAGGGCCAGCAGGATGAAAATATAGCGCCAGCCCAAAGCTGCGGTAAGATAGCCACCCAGCGTAGGCGCAATAATGGGCGATACACCTACAACCAGCATCAGCAGGGAAAATACTTTTGCATTGTCTTTTACAGCAAAAAGATCTCTTACCATGGCGCGGGAAGTAACCATGCCGGCGCAGCTGCCCAGGGCTTGCAGAAAGCGCAGTACAATCAATGCATTTACAGAACTGGCCATGGCGCAACCAATAGAGGTAAGCAGGTACACGCTTAAACCGAAATAAAGAGGACGTTTACGCCCAAACCGGTCTATCAGCGGGCCATATAAAAACTGGCCTGCAGAAATGCCAATAAAAAAACTG
>JANPGT010001023.1:0-5071 GCA_031424135.1 Chitinophagaceae bacterium | reverse complement strand
TTAAAAATACAGGTGCACCGTTAGTATTTGCGGGAACAGGCCAAGCAATATTACCACTGCTGCCAACAGCACCAATATGATTTTAAAGCCTGCAGCAACTTCTTTTACCTGGCCATTGCCCTCCTTAAAATACATGGCCTGTATAACGCGAAAGTAATAATAGACACTTACCGCAGCGCAGAGCACCGCAAAAATAACCAGCCATAAGTAAGCGCCGTTTTTTACCGCCGCCATCAGCATATAATACTTGGCAAAGAAACCAGCGGTAGCCGGTATACCCGCCAGGGAGAGCAGGAAGATGGTATTGGTGGCTGCCAGCAGGGGCTGCTGTTTGGCCAGGCCATTGTATCCATCGAAAGTATAGTCCTTCATTTTAATAAGAATGGCAAAAATACCGATGGTAGCAAGGCTGTAAGCAGCAGCGTACAGGATTATGCCTTCTTTGGCAATATCGTTGTAGCCAAACAGGGCGAAAAACATGAACCCTGCCTGCGCAATACTTGAATAGGCCAGCATGCGCTTCACACTTTGCTGAAAAACAGCGGTAATATTTCCAATGAAAAGCGTAGCCGCAATAATAAAAGCAAGGGTTAAACGCCATTGCGGAAGCGAAGCACCATAAGCTGCATCAAATAAGCGCACAAAAGCAATGAATACCGCCGCTTTTACAATGGTAGCCATGAAAGAAGTGAACACGGTGGGCGCGCCATCGTATACGTCGGGCGTCCAGAAGTGAAAAGGTGCCGCAGATACTTTAAAAGACATGGCAATCAGCAGCAGCAGCAGTCCCGCCATCATTACCGGTTGAAATCCATCCAGTTGTTTGGTCATATTGGCCAGGGCAAAAGAGCCCGTAGCACCATAAATAAGTGCAATGCCCATCAGCATAATACCGGTGGAGAAAGAACCCATCAAAAAGTATTTCAGTGAAGCTTCGTTACTTTTCAGGTTTTTCTTATCGCTGCCGGTAAGAATGTACAGCGGTATAGAAATAATTTCAATACCCAGGAACAGCATCAGCAAAGTGTTGAAAGAAGATGCTATACTTACCCCACACAACACAAAGAAAATAAGGGCGAAGTATTCTGCCTGGTTCACACCCACTTCTTCTACCTCTCTTGCACTCAGCAGTAAGTACAGCAATGTAGCACCAAAGGCAATGGTATTAAAGAGCAGGCCAAAACTGTCGAACGACAGCATATCCCTTGTATTGATATGAAAGAAAGAACCCTGGCTTGTTTCTGCCAGGTTCAGCAGCAACAATATGGCCACCCCTGCAATGGCAAGGTTGCGTATAACGGCTTTTGATGTGGTAAAAATGCCGCTAAACATCATCAATACGCCCCAGATGGCAGAAAAAATTATTGCATTCATGATTTAACTTACAATCTTCTTTATATGGATGTCTTCATGTATTTCAAAATTGCGTCAACTGTGTCATTGGTCAGTTGCAGCATTGGTTTTGGATACACACCTGTCAAAAATATCAGTACAACAATTACAGACAACGATACCAGCACATTCACCGGCACAGGACCGCCTGACTGGGTAAGTGCGTTACTATTGCCATAAAATATTTTCTTAATCATGTTCAGCGTGTACACTGCTGCCAATATAATACAGATACCGGCTACTGCGGTATCCAGTACCCCGTATTTTGTAACCCCGCTGGAGAATATGCCATTAAACATCATAAACTCTCCTACAAAACCATTGGTGAGCGGAAGGGCGATATTACCCAAAGCAACAATGACCAGCAGGATGGCCAGACGGGGATCTTTCTGTGCCAGTCCGCCCAGCTCAGACATTTTGCGCGTACCATATTTTTTCTCGATGGCATCGGCCACTATCCACAATCCAATAATATTAATGCCGTGAGAAAACATCTGCATCATAGTACCTTGCAGACCGCTTTTATCGGAAGCAAATATGGCCATACACATCAGGCCAATATGCGCAATGGAAGAATAGGCAATCAGGCGTTTTACATCGTCCTGTTTAATAGCAATCAATGATGCATAGATCATCCCGGTAAGGCAAAGCAGGGAAACCGTATCGCCCCATAGGTAGGTGCCATCGGGCAGTACAGGTGCCAGCCAGCGGATGACTGCAAATACACCCATCTTTACCATAATACCACTCAACACCATAGTAACAGCAGTGGGCGATTGCTCATAGGCATCGGGCTGCCAGGTATGGAAGGGCCAGATGGGCATCTTGATAGCAAAAGCGCCAAACATTAACCAGAACAACCAGTTCTGTGTATTGGCATCTATTTTAAGATTGTACCATGCCTGCAGGTCAAACGACTGCTCTGCCTGGAAATAAATATAGATGATGCCCACCAGCATAATCAGCGAGCCTGCAAACGTATACACAAAGAATTTGAAGGTAGCGGCGATCCTTTTTTCTCCACCCCAGATGGAAGATAGAAAATACACCGGTATAAGCGCCAGCTCCCAGAAAAAGTAAAACAAGAGTGCATCCATGGCCAGGAATACCCCCATTAAACCAGCCTGGCTCAGCAGCATCAATGCGTAAAAGCGGTTAGCATCTTTGTAAGTATTCTTCCAGGTGGCCACAAATATCAACGGAAAGGAAATGGCGGTGAGCAGGCAAAGCAATTGCCCCATGCCATCCAGGCCTACATGAAATCGGCTGTTCAGCATGGGCAGCCAGGATACATCACAATGCAGATCACTGTGACTTTTCATGGCGGTGAGGCCCAGCAATGAGACTACCAGTACGGCGATACTTGCCAGCAAGGCGATGCTTTTGGCGCTACTGTCGCTTTTAACGGCAAACAATCCCAGTCCGGCAATTAAAGGAACCAATATCAATAAAACAGCTACCATAATTTACTTCGTGAGTGGTGAGTGGTGAGTGGTGAGTGGGCGTTTGAGGCACCAACTCTTCCTGTTTACTACTTCACTATTTTTTATTCCCTAATGTTTCTATTTTATTTCTCTTCTACGCTATCCTCTATTTGCCATTAACGCATACCCTGATAGTCACTGGCTGCTTCCTACTGGCCAATGGCCACTTCCCACTAGCCTCGCCTATTTCTTAAAAAAGAACTGCAGCACAAATAAGATAATCATCCCGGCAATCATCAGCAGCACATAGCTGCCTACCTGGCCGCTCTGCAACAGGCGCAACTGGCGGCTGCCATATTGTACGCCCCTGCCTACACCGTTCACCAACCAATCGATACCTGACTTCTCTATTACATTATCTAAAAATTTACCCAGTCCGTTCAGCGGCTTTACAACAATGCTATCATAAATTTCATCTACATACCATTTGTTGGCCAATAGTTTTCCGGCGCCCGCTGCTTCCTGCAGATCTGGCTTTTTGCTGAACTTATTCAGTGCATAAGCAATGGCAATCACCGCCAGCGTAACAGAAGCGCCCATCAGCATGTATTCTGTATTGTGATCTGCTACATGCGCTTCCTTCAATTTATATGACGCTGCAAATATGGGCGACAAAAAATGTTCGAGCCAATGCCCGTCTTTCATAAACACTTCCGGGATACCAATCCATCCACCAGCTACCGCCAGCAGGGCAAGTACTACTAAAGGAATCGTCATCGCCGCAGGACTTTCATGCAGGTGATGTTCCTGTTCATGCGTACCCCTGAATTTTCCGAGGAAAGTAGTGGCATATAAACGGAACATATAAAAAGCGGTCATTCCGGCGGTAAGCACACCAATCACCCAATATATTTTATTGCTTTCGTAGGCAGCCGCCAGTATCTCGTCTTTGGAAAAGAAACCGCTGAACGGCGGTATACCTGCAATGGCAATACAACCCAGCAGGAAAGTGATATGGGTAATGGGTAAGTATTTTTTCAGTCCGCCCATATTACGGATATCCTGCTCGTGGTGCATGGCATGTATTACCGAACCCGCGCCCAGGAACAACAGGGCTTTGAAGAACGCATGCGTCATTACATGGAAAACAGCACCCGTGTAGGCGCCCACACCCAGGCCCAGGAACATATAACCCAGCTGGCTAACCGTAGAGTAAGCCAGTACTTTTTTAATATCGTTCTGCTTCAAGGCGATGGTGGCGGCCAATACCGCCGTAGCCAGGCCAATCACGGCCACCACATGCTGCGACACCGGTGCCATGGTATACAAAATATTGCTGCGGGCAATCATGTAGATACCGGCAGTTACCATGGTAGCGGCATGTATCAGGGCAGATACAGGGGTGGGACCGGCCATCGCATCGGGCAACCAGGTGTATAAAGGTATCTGGGCGCTTTTACCGGTTGCGCCTATAAACAACAACATTGTAATAACAGTGATGCTGGTAACAGAAAGTTGTGGTGCCTGTGCAAATACTTCGCTGTAGGTAACGGTGCCCAACGTAGCCAGCAGGTAAAATACCGCCAGCAGGAAACCAAGATCGCCGATGCGGTTCATTACAAAAGCCTTTTTTGCGGCGTTGTTGTAATCATTGTTTTTGAACCAGAAGCCAATCAGCAGGTAAGAGCAGAGTCCTACGCCCTCCCATCCAATAAACATGATAACGTAATTGGCGCCCAGCACCAGCAACAGCATCGAAAACACAAAGAGGTTAAGATAGGCGAAGTACCTGGCAAAATGCTGATCTTCTTCTTCGTGCATATAAGCGGTAGAATACAGGTGGATGAGAAAACCTACGCCTGTAATAATCAGCAGGAACAATGATGATAACTGGTCTACCTGGAAAGCAAAGGGAATATGTATTTTATCAAAGCTGAGGAAATCAAACAAAGTAACCACACCTGTTTTGCCGGCTTTTACATCCAGGAACAGCAACACGCTAACAATAAAGGAGGCCAGGATAGCGCCACTGCCGATAAAACCGGTAGCCGGTTTGGACAAATACCTGCGCAGCAAACCGTTGATGAGAAAACCCAGCAACGGAAACAATGGAACTAAAAATACTAAATAACTCATACCCCAATCCCCTAAAGGGGTTTTAAAAACCTAAGCTTTGAAGAACTTAAGTCAATTTTAAATGAATAATTCAATCATTCTCTGCTGCTTTCCCATTCCCCCTTCAGGGGGTAAGGGGG
>JANPGT010001022.1:0-9038 GCA_031424135.1 Chitinophagaceae bacterium | reverse complement strand
TGCTGTTCCATATACTACGGTTAATACTTCCAGTTTCCAGGTGACCGGCCTGGGTGCTTCTACGGTGTACAACTGGTACGTACTTCCTAAGAATGATTTTTTTGTTGCTACCGGTTGTGGTACTGCCAATAAAAGCAGCTTTACCACTGCTGCAGTAACAGCATCGGGCGGCGGAACCGGCCTGCAGGCAGAATATTTTAATGGCATTGCATTGTCCGGTACTCCATTGCTGACCCGGACAGATACTACAATAAATTTCGAACTCACTTATTCCAAACAGCCCCAGGTATTCTCTCCTGCACCGGGCATTGTTCCGGTAGATTTTTATTCTGTGCGGTGGACAGGACAGGTTCAGGCACTGTATTCTGAAACCTATACTTTTCACACAGTGAGCGATGATGGTGTAAGGCTATGGGTGAATGGTCTGTTACTGGTAGACAATTGGGTAAACCAGGGCGCCACTGAAAAGAGCGGAACCGTCATCCTGGTAGCAGGTCAGAAATATGATATAAAAATTGAGTATTATGAGAATACCGGTGAATCAGTCACTAAACTTTACTGGTCAAGTGCCAGCACGCCAAAAGCCATTGTTCCAAAATCACAGTTGTTCCCTGCAGGAACGGTCATCCCATCAGTACCCAGCTGTGCCACCAACACCTTACCACTGAGCGGAGCAACGATTGCCACGCAAACAACGGCCGCATTAACATGGACCACAGCTGCTACGGCAACATCGTACGATGTATACTTGTGGACAGGGGCCACAGTACCAGCATCGCCAACAACCAATACAACCGGTACCACTTACAGCATAACCGGTCTTGTTGCAGGCACGCTGTACAACTGGTTTGTTGTACCTAAAAACGCAAACGGGCCGGCTACGGGTTGTAGCAATAATAAGACAAGCTTTACCACGGCGGTTACAGCACCAACAGGAGGCGGTACCGGCTTACAGGGGGCCTATTACAATGGCATTGCATTGTCCGGCACGCCACTACTGACCAGGATAGATCCTGTAATTAATTTTGAGATGACCTATTTCCAGCAACCGCAGGTGTTTTCTCCCGCACCGGGTATAGTACCGGTGGATCTTTATTCTGTGCGCTGGACCGGGCAGGTACAGGCATTGTTTTCTGAGACTTATACATTCTATACCGTTGCAGATGACGGCATCAGGTTATGGGTGAATGGTGTGCAGCTGGTGAATAACTGGGTAAACCAAGGTGCCACTGAAAGAAGTGGCAGTATTACGCTGGTAGCGGGACAGAAATATAATATTGTGATAGAGTATTACGAAAACACCGGTGAATCAGTAGCCAAACTATTTTGGTCAAGCGCAAGTACAGCAAAAGCCATTGTTCCGCAGGCGCAACTCTTTCCGCCTGGCGCAGCCGCCAGGATGATGGATAATACAATCACGGCTGCAAATAAGGCCTCTTTGCAAGCGGGCGCAAATGCAGTTTCATTTGCTGCGGGTATCTATCCCAATCCTGTTAAGAGTGGTCAACCGGCCAGGCTGCAAATTACCAGCAGTAAAACAGGTATTGCCCTTGTAACCGTTATTAGCAGCAATGGGCATCGCATCAGCAACCGTAGGTTGACCCTGGTAGCGGGCGTTAATACTACCAGTATCAACACTGCAGGACTTGCGCAGGGCTTGTACCTTATAAATGTTACAGGGGGCGATAAGCCGGTAACATTTAAATTGGTAATAGAATAAATATTGAAAGTATTATAAGACCAGAGCCGCCCCTTTCCGGGGCGGCTTTTTTAGGACTAATCAGTGCTTTTACACTAAGTAAACAGGTTAGGTGATGGGTAAATATTTCCTCATTATAACAGTTGTACCAGACGTTTATTGGTACCTGCATGAAATATATTGACAGCTGCCGTGGGTTTCTGCTTGAATAATTACGGATTTGCTGATTAACCGGCCAACCCGCTTTGGCATGTTTTTATCAATAGAAGTAGAAGAAAATTAGTATTATGAAAAAAGAACATCCTGCTCCCAAAGACAATGGCACAAAGAAAGGGTATAATGAAAAAAATCCTGGTCAGTCACAGGGTGCCTTCCCACCTGCTTCCGATGAGCAGCAGCCAAAGGAGCCCATAAAATCCAATAAGGCCGATAAGAAAGCAAAGGAAGAAGCTTCCTGATGTCAAATAAATACAGGTTAGCTTTTCGTAATGCAAAAGGAAGTTCCAAAAAAAATGTATGGAAGTAAAAAAAAATAGTTTTTCATTCAGCAAATCATTCATCATTACGGTTGCTGTTGTGCTTTTACTGGTACTGGCTGGTTTTATTGGGTGGAATTTAATCAAATACAAGTTCATCAAAGACAAGGTCAAGTCTGCTGTGTATGAAAAAACAAATGGCTTGTACACTATCCGTTACGACAAAATGGACCTGGATGAGGCAGGTGGTTACCTGCATGTGACTAACCTGCGCATTATACCGGATACAGCGCAGTTCAGGCAGATGATACGCGAAAAAAAAAATCCACCGCTGGCAATGGAGTTGACTGTTCCTGAACTGACGGTAGCAGGCGTTAAAACACCTGCAGCGCTGATCAATAAAAAAGTAAGCGGCAGAAGGCTGGAGATAAAAAATGCCTCGGTTGTTTTCTACTATGCAAAGACTGCCCCTGATACAGCTGACGCGGCACCCAAAGAGGAAGTATACCGGCAACTGTTGGGCAACCTGAATGAAATTCAGGCTGACTCTGTAGAGATAACTGAAGTAACATTTTCTTTTGTAAGCATGCTTAATGGCAGAAGAACTATTACAGCAAACGGTATCTCTGTTCATTTGCAGGACGTATTGATAGACAGCCTGCACAGCGATGACAGCAGCAGGTTCTTTTTTTCCAAACATGTGCAGGTAGAAGGCGATACTGCCCTTGTTAAAAATCAGGAGGGTAATTATTTCTATCACTTTAATGGCTTTGCCTTTAATAGTAACGGCGGATTTTTTTCAATTAAAAATTTAAAGATAGCACCGCAGTTGAGTGAATCAAAATTTGCAGATGATGAAGGCATCCAGAAAGACCGGTTCAATGTTGATTTGAAAAATGTTTCAGTAAGGCATCTTAATCTTCCTCGTTTAATGCAAACCGACCTGGTGGCAGACAGCGTGGTGATAGCGGAAGTGTTGTTAAAAGTATTCCGGGATCGCTCATACCCGGGCGACAAACTAAACAGGGTTGGACAGTTTCCGCAACAGCTGTTGATGAAAATGCCTCTGCTGACTACGGTCAATAGGGTAATTGTGCGCGATGCCTTTATTGAATACAAAGAAAAAAATCCCAAATCAGACTACAGTGGCAAAGTACAGTTTGAACATGCCAGTGCCGTTATTTCCAATATTAGCAATGATCCGCTGCGCATAAAGTCCAATAATCAATGCAAGCTGAGTTTTAATGCCAGTTTCCTGGGAATGGCGCCGATGCATGCAGATATCACCATGTTTTTGGGAAATCCGCGGGGAAAGTTTTTGTTCAGCGGCAGTATGAAAAAATTTGATGCCAGTAAACTAAACGAGCTGATAGAACCCATGGGGCTGGCAAGGATTGAAAAAGGACAGGTAAACAGTGTTCAATTCAATTTCTCCGGCCACAATTATGGCAGCGATGGAAAGCTAACCCTGCTGTACGAAGATTTGAAGCTGACCCTGCTGAAAAAAGACAGCGCAGACAATCAACTGGAAAAGAAAAAGCTGGCCAGTTTTGTGGCCAACCTGATAGTGAAGAATGCCAACCCCCTCCGCAAACAACCGGTTCGGGTTGCAGAAGTACATTATGTACGCGATACCAACAAGTCTTTTTTCAACCTTATGTGGAAGTCTGTGTTCACCGGGGTTAAGCAGTCTGCGGGCATGTAAGCAGCCCGATTCACGAATTATTATGAATTACACGAATTAACTAAAAATTCACCAGTTGTAGTTTCACCATAAAAGCGGCAACCGGTATGTTTGCCAGCGCTAATTCTTGAAATAAGTAATAACTTGAAATAACGTACGCGGAAATAATTTGTGTTATCGCTAAAAAGGATATCCAATGGCAATATTCAGCACCAGGTTATTCCTGCGCCAGCTGCCATTTCCAAAATCTATCTGGTCAATTACCCAGCGCTGCCCCTCCGGCAGGTAAGGTCTCCTGAGGGGAAAAGCTACATCCAGCCTTAACACCAGAAATGATACATCTACTCTCAACCCTACACCTGCACCCACTGCCAGCTGGTGTGCAAAATCTTTGGTGAACTCAGCGCCTGGTTTCAGCGGGTCTTTATTGTACAACCATATATTGCCCGCATCTACAAAGACAGCACCATTTACTACGCTTACCAGTTTCATCCGGTATTCCGTATTCAGTTCAAGTTTAATATCGCCTGACTGATCCGGCAGGAACTTGGTAATGGTATCTTTTGATGCCTGGTAAGTGCCAGGTCCCAATGACCGGCTGCGGAATGCACGTATGCTGTTATTACCGCCAATAAAGAATTGTTTTATGAAAGGCAAAGATGCGGAATTCCCGTACGGATAGCCCAGGCCTACAATCACGCGGTTGGCGATAACACTGTTTTTGCCTGTTTGTATATAGTAACGGGCATCTACATCTGCTTTAAGGTATTGGGAAAAGGCGGCGCCAAACAAGGTCACTTCCTTACCATTTTTCAGGCTGGCGCCAGATACCAGCCCGGCGATATTTCCTGATAAGTCTATGTTTCCGTTAAAATACAATCCCGTTTGCGGCCCGTTGCCGTTAAGTGGATTAAAGGTGTAGCTGTAGGTAGAGCCAAGAATAAATTGTTTGTCGATGGCTTTTTGAAGCGTAGGATTGGTATCGATAGCAGCCTTGTAAACAGCAGTTACATTTACCGGCTGCACGTAATTAATACTCACAGGGTTAAACAGGTGTTCTTTCTTTACATTTTCTTTCCAGGCATACCCATAGCTGGCACGGAAGGAATTCAATGAATATAGTTTTTGCTTGTTCAGCAGATCATAGGCAAGCAGTATATTTGTTTTGGGAACAAAGCCACTCCTGGTATTAAAATTAAAAAAGGGCACTACAAACCTGGGAATGGCCAGATTGGCTTCCAGTCCGCCCCGGTAGGTATTAAAGCCCTTATACTGCCCGCTGTATTGCACTTCAAATCCACCAAGTGCCGTAATACTCAGTAATTCTCCTCCTTTGAATGTATTGCGGTTACGCCAGCCTACACTGATTTGAGAACCGGTGAGGTTATTAGATTTGGTACTGCCATTCAACTCCACACGCAATGATTTTTTCGGCATCGGCGTCAGGTAGTAATAAGTATTCAGTTTGGGAGTATCCTGCTGCGGCGCTGGTTCAAACCTGTTTTTTACAAATTTGAAAAGGCCGAGTGTGATCAAACGGTTCAATGTAAGGTTATGGCTGGAGCGCTTATAAATATCTCCCGGGTTGAATAACATCATCCTGTCGAACAGCTGTGGCTTGTATGATTTCTTTTTATCAATGATATGGTATCCCTTGTAAACGCTGTCTGCATTTTTTACGGTATCGGTGGCTGCTGCTCCCAGCCGGTAATTGGTAAAAATAAAAATATCGTTGATCTTCCAGGTATGCGTGGCAACGGCGGGGGTCGTAGGCTTTTTATTCACCGTCAGGTTTACTTTGTGATCGCCGATACTGGTATCTGCGCTGATGTAAAGGAAATCAGGGTTAAAATAGTAGAAACCTTTTTCTTTCAGCAACGCATCAATACGCTCTCTTTCCGCAACCATTACATCCAGGTTATATGGCTTGCCCGGTTTTAAAAAACTCCCTTTTTCAGTAGCCAGTATTGTACTGGACAAAAGGCTGCTGTCTTTTTCAAATGACACCTCTTTAATGCTGTATTGATAACCGGTTTCCGCCGCGTAAACAGCAGTGGCCTTCCTGTTTTTTACAATAGTATCCCCGGTAACAGTCGCCTGCAGATAGCCCTGGTTCTGCAGGTTGGCGGCCAATATTTTTATATTACGTTCCAGGTTGAGGTCGCCGGCCAATACCGGGGCTTCACCGGTTTTATATTTCAGTTTTCCCCTCAACGAGTTTTCTTTTTTGGGTTTGCCTGCAATATTGTAGATCCATAGACGTAACCGCAGACCCAATATCTTTTTATTGGGTTTTGGGCGGGTAAGTTCCTCCAGTTCTTCCCTTAACGTCTTTGTTTTTTTATCTGTGGGACCGGTTGTTGTAAGATTGACTTTTGCACCCGTATACAGCGATTCACCCGCGGGCAGGTATTTAAGATTACTGCATGAGCAGATGAGCAGTAATACAACAGGGGTAATATAGAGGTATGTTTTTTTAATCATTACTGCTGGTTTTGCCGGCCGCATCTTTTGCTTTATTCTTTTCCTGCTGCAATTTTCTTTCAGCCCTTCTTTTTTCTCTTTCCTTCTGGCTCAGTAATATCTCACGGAATTTATTATAGTCAACAGAAATAATAAACCCAATCCCGGTTTCAACGATATAGCCTTCCAGCACTCCCTGGTAATCATTCTTACGATAGGCACGTAATAAATAGCGGCCGTCTTTGCTCAGCTGGTAATCGATGGCCACATTGCCTGCTATATTGCTGCTCTGCCTGCCGCTGTTCTGCGCACCTTCCAGTTCAAAATTGCTTCCTACAGTAACAGTAAGCCGGTCGTTCAGCAGGCGCTTGGACAGCGCTACATTCAGGTCGGTTTTGCTCTGGCGGGTACCGGTAGTATAGTCGTCTGTTTGTGACACCACATCAAAATTCAGGTCAACCCCTTTTATTAAATCAGTAGCCAGCTGGTTTAATTGTTCTGTCAACAGTTTGCTTACGCTGGCGCGGGCAAAAGACTCTGCCGTCATACCGCCACCGCTGGTCTGGAAGGGGTTTTCATTGATGAACCGGGTGAGCAGTAATAAAGCAAATACCTGTTTGTTCAGCTCAGACGGTTCTTTGCGCAGCTCGGTCAGTTTTTCATTGACCAGGGTTACAATGTTTTTGGAAACATTGTAATTTTTGTTATCGGGCAGTAATATATCAAAGGTTATCTGCGGTTTCATCAATTCGCCCTTCATAGAAAGATCCACTTCAAAGGGAAGCTTTTGCAGATAGGTATTGCGAACGGTGGCAGCAGACCCTTCCAATTGGTCCTGCACAAGATCCAGCGGTGCTGCATTGGCAATATAAACGGCGGAAAGATCTATCTCAGCTTCTGTAGGTTCCCCTTTCCAGGTTATCTTGCTTCCCTTCTGAATGTCAAATTTTCTTTTCAGCAGGTTAAATGTAAGATCGTAGGATCCGCTTTCCATTTCATAAGATCCGGTCAGCGTAATTTTCCCGCTGGGATCTATGCCTGCATTCAGCAAGGCCTCACCACGCACGTTCAGCAGGTCTCCATTTCCTTCATCAATCACCAGGCTAAGCTCAGCTTCCTTCTTTACTTCAATATTTACGGAAACATCCATTCCGGTTACTGCCGTATTGTTCAGCGAATCATATTGATTAATCAGTACATAATCGGTAGGCGGCGCATTCATGTTGATGAATTTTACGATGCCCTCTCTTTCTTCTATACCCGGTTCACGCTGGGGCAATACCACCGTTAGTTTTGTTTTATCATTTACAGTAAGACTGCCGTCTATTACCGGCGCCAGTTCTGTTCCTTTCACACTCAGGTTGGTAGTAAAGTACAATTGCCCATAATAAACCTTATTATCTTTTTTGGTAGTATTCATTGCGTGAAAGTCGCGTGCACGCATGGTAAGATCAAACTTGTAATGTTGAAAATCCTTTGTAATGGCCCTGCCATCTATAACGGCTTTGTTGCCCGCTGAGTCAATAATGGTGAAAGTATCGAACCCAATGCCTTCTTCGTTAATGGCTATTTTTTCCTGGTCGATGCTGAAATAACTGTTCAGCATACCCAGGTTAAAGCGGGTTTTATTAAAATTGATATCTCCATTGATGGCTGGCTTATCCAGGGAGCCGGTGATGGCCAGCTTGCCATTCAAAGTGCCGGTGGCATCCCTGATGGCCCGGTTGGAAGCGCCTTCCAGTGTGTTCAGCTGCAGCTGACGGATATCTGCATTCAGTTCAAAGCTGCTGTTGTTGCCAGGCTTTACATAATATTCACCCGCTAATTGTACATCGTTGCCACGGCCTGAAAGCTTCACATCAGCCGCAAATGTATTGGCCATGGTATTGTTCACCTGCAGGTGCAAATCGCCAATGGTATCTGCACTCATGGCAAGGTTATTAATGGTCAGGTCGCTGGTAAATGTAGGCTGCGTCATCACGTCGTTAACCATGGCTTTGCCACCCAGAATGCCATCAATAAACAAAGAGTCCTGCTTTATGAACGCCGAAAGTGTAGACAACCTGAAATTCCTGAATTGAATATCCAGTGGCGCATCGGGTGCGGGACTGGTACTGTTGATACTCAGCAGTTGCTGATCTTTCCCCAGTTCAAACTGGCTGATATTGATGCCGTTGCCATCGTACAAAATAGTATTGCTGTTGCTGATGGTCCATTTATCATAGTTCAGCATCAGGCTGTCGGGCTTCAGTGATACTGCATAGCTGCCTTTGGCTGGCTGCTTCACCAGGCCGGCCAGCTGGTATTTATTTTTTCCTGTCTTGTCTTTGTTCAGCAGGTTAAAATCAATGGTATTATTGGCAATGGCGGCGGTGAGACTGGTAGCATACACGTTTAGACTGTTGCCGCTTTGTATATTGGCTATATTGGCAGTAACCAGCAATTTATCCTGCCCCGATATGGCATTCAGTTGCAGGTTATTAATTTTATTGGTACCATTTATTATCAGTGGCGCGCCCAGTTTTGCCTGCCAACCGTTGTTGGTGCTGAACCTGCTTTGCAGTGTCACGGGTTTAAGGCTGTCCAGTTGCGGCACAAATGCTTTAAGCAGTGGCCCATTGATAATTGTGCCGTTAATGGTAAAATCATACGGCGCTGTAGCAACAAGACTGCTGTCTGGTACGGTAGAGAAATAAGGTTCCATGGACTGTTGAAA
>JANPGT010001021.1:0-2282 GCA_031424135.1 Chitinophagaceae bacterium | reverse complement strand
CTTTTTCAGTATCTTTCCGGTGCAAACAAATCCACGATGGTATCCAAAGTGTCAGAAGGAATAGAAATAAGCGTAGAGACTTTCTACCAGCCAGACTACTCCAATCCCCTTCAGTCTGAGTTTATGTTTGCCTACCGCATATCAATAGAAAATAAAAACAATTTTCCGGTAAAACTGCACCGCCGCCACTGGCAGATTTTTGACAGCAATGGCCAGAACCGCGAAGTAGACGGGGAAGGCGTGGTAGGCGTACAACCTACGCTTAACCCTGGCGAGAAATACCAGTATGTCAGCGGTTGCAACCTGCGCACAGAAATGGGCCGCATGATTGGCACCTACGAGATGGAAAACCTCAGCAGCAAAAAAATCTTCGAAGTCGCAATTCCCTCTTTTGAAATGGTAGTGCCATTTAAGAACAACTAATCACCATTGTCTGAACTGGATTTGCAGGATTTATGTGATGGACAGGATTTTGAGAAAAATTGCCGCCTGCGTATCAGTATCGCTGCCGGATAAATGGAAGCTGCCTTAACAGCCCGATCTACTTTCGGCTATTGCTGCTAAAATATTTTTGCTGACTATCCCCAAAATCACAATAATCACATAAATCACAGTTCAGACCGTGAGAAAGCCGGTAAAACAAATAGCCCCGGCAGGCCGGAGCTATTTTGCGTCATTAAAGGCAGGCAATCGTAGCAATAAATGTAAGGTTTTTTTTCATTTCACAATAATTAGTTAATTTTTTTTAGGCGAAGCTGGCGTAACACCGGCCTTTTTTGTGCATTGCATACAGTATATTTGCAGCCTTCATGAATTTGAATGTGTTGCTGGCAGCGTTTGGTAAAGATTCCCGCGTTTTTTCTATTGCGGACCGGATAACTATGTCCAAACCGCAGCAAATTTTCCTAAAAAACCTGCACGGCAGTGCTTCGCAGTTTGTAGTAGCCGCCATTTTTCAACATCCGTCCTGCAGCCAGGTAAACCATTGTATTGTATTGAATGATGCGGAAGAAGCCGCCTATTTTCACAATACCCTGGAAAACCTGACCAATGCGCTTGATCTCTTCTATTTTCCCTCTTCCTTCAAAAATAAAAAAAACTTCAGGCTGCTGAATTCCTCTCACGTGATGCTCCGTACCGAAGCGCTTACCAAACTGGCAGGCGGCGGTAACAAGAAAATTATTGTTACTTATCCTGAAGCACTGTTTGAGAAAGTAGTGTTGCCAAAAACGCTCTCGGCCAATATCATCCGTATTAAAAACGGGGATTCGCTGAACATTAATGGCTTGCTGGAGCAGCTGACGGGCTATGGATTTACAAGAACCGATTTTGTGTATGAGCCAGGGCAGTTTGCCGTGCGCGGCGGCATACTGGATATCTATTCTTTTGGCAATGAAAAGCCCTACCGTGTAGAACTGTTTGGCAATGATGTGGACTCTATCCGAATTTTTGACCCCGAAACGCAGCTGAGCGAAAGAAAACTGCTGCAGGTAACCATCATTCCCAATGTAGAAACCCAGTTTGAGGATGGCGACAAAGTTTCTTTGCTGGAATTTTTGCCGGAGAACACCACCGTATGGCTGCAGGATTGGGACGTTATTAAAGAGAAAATACTGGTGCAGGAAGAAGACCTGCATTTCTTTATAGAATTGCAGAAAGAAGCGGTACCGGTTACCAAAAAAACTGCCGCTGATGAAGATGATGATAAACTGGAAAAAAGGCTGGTAACAGCCGATGATTTTATTGGAACGGAGGCGCTTGAAAAACAGATTAACCTGCGGCACCGCATAGAGTTTGGTAACAGCCCCTCACTTACTACCCTGCACGAAATTGAATTTCATACCAAGGAACAACCCGCTTTTAACCGGCAGTTTGATATGCTGATTACAGATCTGAAAAGCCGGGAAGCAAAAAAATATGATATCTACCTGTTTGCGGAAAATCCCAAGCAGCTGGAACGGCTGCATACCATTTTTACCGACCTAAAGGCAGCAATACAACTGACGCCTGTTCCCATTTCCATTCACCAGGGCTTTATTGATGATGATCTGAAAGTGGTTTGCTATACCGATCACCAGATCTTTCAGCGCTACCATAAATACCGGGTAAAGCAGGCCTATAATAAAAACAAGGCCCTTACTTTAAGAACCCTGCGCGAGCTGCAGCCGGGCGACTATGTTACCCATATTGATCATGGCGTAGGCGTGTACAGCGGCCTGCAGAAAATTGAAGCCAATGGTAAGCTGCAGGAAGCTGTGCGCATCATCTATAAAGACAGCGAT
>JANPGT010001020.1:0-5904 GCA_031424135.1 Chitinophagaceae bacterium | reverse complement strand
GTAATTGAAACCCAGTTTCCATCACCTCCGGGCTATTTAAAAGGCAGCAAATGGCTGATTGCCACCGGCTTTTCCAATAACAAAAAAAATAATCATATCATAGTGACCATTACAAAGAAAGAAGAAACCCTGCAGCTGTTTATTGATAAAACTAAAATAGGCGAATATAAAAACGCCATTCCAGCCAATCTGTTATTTAATACGATATCGTTTTACGTCAATGGCAGTTCGGGAGAGAATGATAAACTGTATATCAGCAATATTAAAATCGTAAAAGAATAATCCTGGTATGAAGAAACTACTAATACTAACCATGTTTAATGTTCTCCCGGCACTATCATTTGCGCAACTTACTCCCGAACAGCGCATACAGGACAGTGTTATCGGGTGGTGGGACAACAACCGGTTCGATAGCCGCATTAAACCCGCTACCGATCCGGTACAGAAAAAGAGGGTTGAAATTGATGATATGATTGTGGGCTGGATGAAAAAAACGTATACCCCGGTGGGTGGGTTAGGTACCGTTACCAGACAGAATTTCAGCAACGGCGTTGGCTTCGGCGTATACTTTATGGTTTGGAACGTAGGCTACGATAAAATGTGGCTGGATGAAAAAGGGCATTTTAAACCGATACCCGAGGAAAACACCCCTTTTGCTGTTAGTGTTAACCAGCTACCGGGCAGCTATCCCGTGCCCTTTCTGAATACAGGCACAGACCTGTATTTTACCTGGCCTCCCGATGGCTATTTTGACTGGCAGCTGCACAAAGAAGCAGACCCGAAAATTCATCCCAATGTCTATAAATACATTACCCGTATCAATGAAATACACACAGTATTCCTGGCACCCAATAACAAACTTCCTTTTGAAGCTGTAACCAGGGCACAATACCTGGATGAAGCAGAAGTCTCACTGGACAAAGAATTTCAAAAGCAGAAAGACAAAATTAACAGCCAGTGGTCTGATACCAAAAGCCGGGAAGAAGCGTACGCATACCAGCAGAAAGAGTTTGACCGATACCGGAATGCCATACATAAATGGCGGGAGAAATACAAAACGCAGCTTACTGACCCCGCCATATTGCACAATATGCAGCCTACATTAATCAGCGATTTCTTTGGCGATATGGACCCGTTTACCATCAGCGACATTGAAAAGAGTCAGTACCATTACTATCCTTTATACAGATTACCCGCAGCGGTTATAGAAAAATGTAAAACTGCGCAGCCGCAGTGGATAGCCGTATGGTTTCGTTATCAAACCAAAGAAAATGGTAACCAGCTCTATGAAATGTACAGAGCCATGACAGAACATCTTAATTATGACTACATCTATAATTATTTCTTTGACCCTGAAAAAGTAAAAGGCATGCCCTACAGGCCGGCCAATGAAGAAGAACTGAATACCCGGCTAAATGCGTACCGGAAAAAAATGGCGGTTGCCACGGCTGTCAGCTCCAGTACATCGACATTTCCGGCCAATGTAGTTTTTATGGATAATTTTTCCGGCAGCAGTGAAGGCGGGGACCCTGCGAACTGGTATTTCAATAAGTATGGCAAGCATGCTGTTGTAAGTTCCGTAAAAAACCTGGCTGGCAAATGGATGCAGCTGGGCTATAACAATGCGGTATCTCCTTCTTTATTAAAAAAGCCATTGCCGGAGAATTTTACACTGGAGTATGATATGGCTACGGATGGCGATTTTTCTTCCCGCACGGGCGGTGCCGTTACACTGATACTGAACTCCCGCAGCGCCCTTGCCGATGGTGTTGAATCTTTAGGAGGCAACGGTACCAGGATAGCTATCAATATCGAATCCGGCAACGAGGCCGACTACGGCAATAATAACTACCGGGGCATTATAACAACCACCATCAATGCCAACCCTTCCGTCAATAAGCAAAATTTTTCTGAAGGCATTTCCAATACCTACTCCCTGCGCGAGTTTACCAACAAAAAGACAACAATACATGTAGCCGTAAAAATCAAGTCCGGCGTGCTCAGCATTTTCATCAATAATAAACAGGTGGCGGTGAGCACTGAGTTCAAAATGACCTATGGGAGTAATTGTATCACCTGCGGCGTTACCGCAGGCACACTGTTCAACAGTCTTTACTGGAAAAACAGCACTACTGACGCCGACAATATAAAAGTGTATATCGGCAATATAAAGCTCATAAAGGAATAAAATACCGGTTTTACAGGATAGTAATTGATAGAAGTGGTCAATATTTTTGATAAATAACTTCTAACAATGAAAAAAATACTCATCACACTATTGCTCGCCATCAGTCTTCCGGCTTTGGCCCAGGAAACCGCAGACAACAAAATCTTTCGTCATATATGGACCTTCATTTACGATCAGAACGGCCAACCCACAACAAGGGAAAACGCGGTAGCAGGGAAGTATTATCTTATTACCAGCTTTAACTTTACCAGTGAAAGCAAATACGAATTTACACTTGACGAGTTTGCGGCCGACGGTACACAGATTACCCAGGTAAGGGAATACGGTAACTATACCCTGGGCAAAACCGAGTTCACCTTACAGCCCCAAAAAAGTGAAACGGTCTTTGACCCGCCTTCAAAACAAAAACGATCCTCCGCTGCTGCAACAAAAATCATGAACCCGCTGCAACTGGCCACTTATACCTGGCAAATCGAGGGAAATAAAATGGTCACCCTGGTGATGCAGTCCGCCAGACCCGGCTATAGGGAAGGCATATTTTCTTCAGCTACCCGGAGTTACAGCAGACTTCCGCCCGAGAAAAGAAGATCCACTGCACAATCAATGTAAATCACCACCCGGTTAATCAAAACAAGTTTCATGAAACCTGCCTTATTTTTCGTGTTTTTACTTGCCGCTGCAGCGCTGTCAGCACAAACTAAGAAAAGCTTCGATATTGTGACTTACGCTGCTCCCAAAGGATGGACGGAGGAGACAAAGGAAAACATGGTCAGCTACAGCATCATCGACAAAAAAAACAACCGCTGGTGCCAGGTAGGCATTATAAAAAGTACGGTCAGTAAAGGCAGTATTGATGCAGATTTTACCAACGAGTGGCAGGAACTGGTGGTAAAATCTTACCAACCGTCAACAGCACCACAGGTAAATGAGGTACAGGAGGCAGACGGCTGGAAAATAAAGGCAGGCGGTGCAAAATTCAATTTTAATAATGCTGATGCCCTGGCCATGCTTACAACTATGAGCGGATATGGCCGCTGTGCAAGCATTGTAGCCAGCACCAATAGCCAGGATTATATCAAAGACATCGAAGCGTTGCTGGCCTCCATCGATTTGGCAAAGCCTTCCACCAATACAACATCGCAAAGCGGTGTCAGTGATACCAAATCGGTTATTGGCACATGGGGTGCCAATGCAAGCGATCAGTCCAGCTACCGCGTGAAGAACGGCGTTATGAACTATATCAGCAGGCAATACAAATTTTCCGCTGACGGCACTTACAGTTTTACCAGTAAAGCTTTCGACCCGCTGATGGATAAGATTCTGTTGGGTAAAGAATCAGGCGTTTACCAGGTGAGCGGCAACAGCCTTTCCATCACACCTAAAAAAAGTGTGCTGGAAGCGTGGGGCAAAAAAGATGGCGCGGATAAATGGGGCAAATTTATAAGCACACAAAACATAGCGTTGGAAAAAGTAAACTACCAGTTCACCATGCATTACTTTTCAGGCACACAGCGGTGGTCGCTGGTGTTACAAACCGGTGCTGCCACTAAAAGAGATGGTCCTTTCAGTGGTAATACAAGCTTTTCCAATGCCTGGTATTACGACCCTATTTCCCAAAACAACCCGGTAATTGAATTGCCCGACGGGCAAAAATCAGCAGCAGCAGAAACAAAAACAGCACCAGTGCAACAAACAGAAACAAGTAACGGCATAAAATTCACTACCACTAACTGGGACGATGGCTGGGTAAGCACTAAAAAAGAAGATTGGGTGGAAGTCAGCAAAGCCAATTTGCGGATACTGCTTCACTATAAACACCCGGAGGCCGACGCGTACAATTCTGTACTGCTGGAAGGCGCAAAAAATGCCTGGAATATCTTGGTGGCACCCAGGTACAGCAGCGCTGTAAACATGAATTTTAGACCGCACAGCAGCTGGCAATCCATAGAGTTTGCTGAGGCAGATATGACAGAAAGGGCCACCGGTAAAAAAGTATATGTAGTATTCTTTAAAAAACATTACAGCAATGGCGCCGGTACACATATAGAATTCGTCAGCCCTGACAGGCAGGCTTTTGAAAACGAGTTTGGCAGATACAACGAAGAAGAAAGCTGGGATAAAGTGGAAAAGATGGCAGGCTATAACAGATTTGCAGTTGCGGCCAGCGATTTTAGCGGTACCTGGAGCAACAATTTCACAGGTATGACCCAGTATGTAAATGCCTATACCGGGGCCAGCGCAGGAGCTGATACGCATTCATCTTCACAAAAATTTGAATTTGGACCGGGCAATGCATATAAATGGGAAATCAGTATGGCCAGTGGATTTGTGGGAAACATAAAATTTCAAGGTGCAAAATCCGGCGGCAACTTTACAGTACCCAATAACTGGCAGGTAAAGTTTTCAGACCTGGAAGGCAAACCGAAATTATACAACGCTTATTTTTCATTTATTAAAGGAGCCAGGCTGCTGTGGCTGGAAGACAGCGCCTACCCTTCCGGCTACACCAGCTTTGGCAAAATGCAGTAAGCTGCTGCAAAACCAACCGGGATAAATTATTTCTTTTACTTAATCAACTAAAAATGCACTTATGCGTACTATTATTTTAGTCCTGTTACTTTCACCCTTTTTCAGTTTCTCACAAACGGCCTACGTATATATTAAACTTACTGATGCACGCAATCAGTCAATTACCGGCACATCGGTTACAAAAGGTTTTGAAGGATGGATACAGGCAACCTCCACTAATGCAGGTGGAAAAAATAGTACAGACTTTGTTTTCACGATGCCGGTAAGTGGCGCTTCGGCAGATATAAAAAAAGCCATGGCTACCGGTCAGTTACTAACCGTTGCAGACACACGCGCCATTGTACCCAGCAGCACAGGAGGTGTGTCTTTAGTGTATACCATCCGGATGGAACAGGTGACCGTATTGGCCTGTACAGAAACAATGGGTTGTAATGGCGCCATGAATACCTCGGTAAGCCTGCAGGCCACGCGGATAGGCTGGACTTACTATAACGCCAATCCAAAAGGCAGCGGTGCAACGGTATCCAGGAAGTTTGGCTGGGATGCCGGTGCACAGGCAGAATGGACAAATTTCTGATTTATTATTACATTAGTATCCTGAATAATAAACCCTGTTCACACAATTAAACCCACTACAATGCATTCAAAAATTCTTCCTTCACTGCTTATTATCCTTTTTTATTGCAGCTGCTCCGGCGGCTTCAGCAAAGGCGTTAAAAAAGATTTATCCACCGGCTTAACAGCTGCCTATAACGGGTTTGCGCTGGAAGACATTTACCTGTCTTCAAACGACAGTAAGCTCAGCAGCAACAAGATTGCTCTTGGTGAGAAAATAAGTATCATCGCCAGCGGCGTAGATAATTTTAAAGAAAAGGATGGTAAGGTGTTTCCTGGCTGCTCCATTATTCTTACAGACAACAGTGGTAAAGAATTATTAAACCTTGCAGATGCGTTTGCAGATATGCAGGCCGGTACCACCAAAGACCAGGCCCGCACCTTACGGGCACAGCTAAATACGGGCGACCCCATGATGGTGGGCGCCACCTACCACCTGAAGGCACGCTTCTTTGACAAGAACAATACCGCCAGTGAAATTGTAGCCAATACAGACATCACAATGAAATAGCATCGCAGAGATAAAAAAAAGCCCGGCAAATGAAAAAGCCTTTGCAGGAATTCCTGCAAAG
>JANPGT010001019.1:0-7267 GCA_031424135.1 Chitinophagaceae bacterium | reverse complement strand
AAAAGAAGGGAAGAAGGTGCAGCGATGTGGAAAGAAAAAATGGGCCATGATGTGGTCGCCTGCCGGAATAATGAAGAGTTGTACGATAAAAAACTGGTAGACGCGGTGTTTGTTGCTACCGCTGACTTTCAGCATGCGTTGCATGCTGCAGAAGCAGTGAAAGCAGGCTGTGATGCATATGTGGAAAAACCATTTGCCGAGACAATGGAAGATGCCCGTGCCGCGTTAAAAGCTGTAAAAGCTACCGACAGGATCGTACAAATTGGATCGCAGCGAAGAAGCGGACAAAATTACTGGGCCGCCAATGATTTTATCAGATCCGGGAAGTTTGGACCCATCACGATGGTTGAATTGACCTGGAATGTAAATCAACCCGGCCGTTGGCGGAGACCGGCGCTGTTACCCCAGCTAAAAGAAGAAGACACGGATTGGAAAAGATACTTATTGAACAGGCCGTATGAACCATTCGATGTTAGGAAATACCTGGAGTTCCGGTTGTTCTGGCCGTACTCCTCGGGTTTGCCCGGGCAATGGATGAGTCACCAGATCGACACTGTTCATTGGTTCACGGGACTGCAACACCCGAGATCAGTCGTAGCCAACGGTGGTATTTATATGTGGAAGGACGGCAGAAGAAACTGGGATACCATCTCTGCAGTATTTGACTACGGCCCTGCCAATGATCCTTCCAATGGCTTCCAGGTAACTTTTGGATCCCGTATGGATAACGGTGACGAGAACCCCGCTGAAATTTATTATTCCAACGGAGGTGAACTGAACCTGAACAATAATATGGTTTCTCCCAAAGGAGGGCTGAGAAAAAATCATGCAACGGCTATGAATATGCAGGAAAATTTATTACCGGAAATGAGCCTGTCAAAAGTAGAAACTGTAATTGCCTCTGCCAATACGGGGGGCGATACACTAACAAGCAATCATGTGCGCAACTGGATGGAGTGCATCCGCAGCCGCAAGCAGCCCAATGCACCGGTAGAAGCAGGTTACAGCCATTCCATTGCCACTATTATGACCACTGCCGCCGCACATACCGGGTATAAGGCTACTTTTGATGAAGCCACCCAGGAAGTGATGGTAAACGGGAAAGTGTTCAAATCTTAAAACAGCTGTGAGCCAGTATAAGTCCTTATAGAGCAGCTAATGGTTGACAGCTATAAGCTACCAGCCATTAGCTGTTGGTTTTTAGAGCACACGATACCTTTATTCAACAAACTACTTATAATATTTTCAATAATGCAACGCATAAAAAAAACTTTGTTACTTGCTGGCCTGGTGAGCATCTGCTCATATTCATTTGCCCAGAAAACACTTCCCGTAAAACTGGTAAAAGACAAAGACGTCAACCGCATTAATGTGCTTATCGGCAACCAGCTCTTTACCAGTTTTTTTTATCCTGATACACTGGAAAAGCCGGTCCTTTATCCCATTGTGGCCGCCAATGGCACAAGGGTTACACGTGGATTTCCGCTGGATCCCATTCCCGGAGAACCTACTGATCACCCGCACCATATTGGCACCTGGCTAAATTATGAAAATGTAAACGGGCTTGATTTCTGGAACAACTCATTTGCCATACCAGCCGCTAAAAAGAATATGTACGGCTGGATAAAAACAGACCGCATTGTTGAAACAAAAGATGGTGCCAAAGGATCACTTACTTACCACGCCAACTGGACCAACCAGCAAAACGAAACATTGCTGGAAGAAACCACGAAGTTTGAATTCAGCGGCACGGATCGCCTGCGCATTATTGACAGGTTCACAACATTGAAAGCTGTTATCGATGTAAATTTTACCGATGCCAAAGACGGACTGCTGGGCATACGCCTCGCACAGCCATTACAGATACCGACCATAGAAGACAAAAAATTTACTGACGACAAAGGCATTGTTACCGTGGTAAAAGGAAAAGCCGATACTATTGCCAACGGCAACTATATTACCAGCGAGGGAAAGCAGGGTGATGCTGCCTGGAGTACCCGCGCCAGGTGGTGCAAAGTGTATGCAAAAATGGGCACTGATTCTGTAAGCGTAGTGGTGATTGACCATCCGCAAAACCCCAACTACCCCACTTTCTGGCATGCACGCGGCTATGGTTTGTTTGCCGCTAACCCACTGGGTGAAAAGATTTTTACCAATGGAAAATCTGCCAAAAACCTGCAACTGAAAAAAGGCGAATCTGTGGTGTTCCGCTACAGGATAGTGGTAGACAATGGCAAGGGCAGCATCAGCAGTCAACAGATCAATACACTGGCAGATACATTTGGAAAGCAGCAGTAACACTTCGGGAACAGGAAATTAGCAATTGGGAATTGGGTTTTGCGGGTTACACTTCTCAGTAATGTCTACCGGGCGGTTTCTTCTAATATCATTCTGCCGACCGGGGACGTTGCGTCATGCTGTACCCAAATCATCACTATATTTTTTAGCTACCCCTGTCAGTGTCGTCACCATTACTGTTCGGAAGAAATCTCTCCTGGTTGCAATTGTTGATCCCATACGGACATGCTGGTTATAGGTATGATTTTGTATAGAAAATCCGGCATTGTTGGAGCTCCACAATACCCAAGAAGCAAACTTGTAAACATTTTCCCCTGGTCGGTGACACCGATCAGCGGAAAGACCCGCCGTTATCAACATCCAAATTACGATGGAAGAACAGGAACTGCCGGGTACCGCACTGAGTTCACCCATATAAATTTGTGATGCCGTTGCAGAGACATCGGCGGGGAGGGCTTTGTATTAATTTCTCAGGCGATGTCTGTGCAAACTGAACATCAGGTGAACAGAAACACATGCACGATTCGCCGTCACTAGTGTCCAAATCATGAATGCGGAACAGGAAGTTATCCGTAGGCCAGCGGCTTACAAGCAAAACTGTTTCGCAAGTTATCCGGAGACCAGGGCGTGCAATGAAAAGCGTTTCGCAAGTTATCCGTAGGCCAGGGCGTGCAATGAAAAGTGTTTCGCAAGTTATCCGTAGGCCAGTGCATTATATGCCAGTGGCATATGCTTACAAGGATACCTGTCCGCTGCTAAGCAAATCGCATTTGCTTATAACGAAAAAGCTATAGGTGATAAGACCATATCAACAGTATTACCAGAAAAAAGCTTTTGCTTGCAGTAAAATTACTTTCGGCAACTCGAAATCTTCATTGGATGCAGGCAGATGACGATACGCTTATAACACCCCATCCTCCGGAAAATTTGCCATCAGCAATACGCAACGGTAGTTGACGATTGTATTACGCGGGGGAAGGATCGGAGTGGCGGCGGCCGGTACCGCAGGTAAAACCGCATCTCCTCCAGGGCTAGCTCTGTGCAAACAAGTCATCAGGTCAACGAAAACATCTTGCACGATTCGCCTTGACTATTATACAAATCATGATTACAGAACAGCAACCGCTGGGTTCCACCCTGAATCACCCAGTTTACAGGCAAGAGGACACTGACCAGGGAGAGAACGGCATCTTCCGAACAGATATGCTTTTTTCATGGACGGGATAAAAAAAAAATATTTTCCTCAAACCAGGCATCCTCTCTCAGCGCAAAAAAATCCACATCTTTTACTGGCATTGTATTTTCAATAGTTTTTGCAAACCGAAAATATGGGCGCTGTTGCATTGCCGTTAAAACACAAAGATTTCCTTCAGGTAGATAAACATTATGAGGAAGCCGCTGTTGCCGCCAACCTTTTGTATGTAACAGATGCGGTACCTGGGATTACCCGTATTAAAAAAGGGAAGGGCTTTGCCTATTACCAGGATAAAAAACCAATAAAAACGAAGACCGCCATAGAACGCATCCGTAAACTGGCAATTCCGCCTGCCTGGATGCAGGTATGGATCTGCCCTGTAGAAAATGGCCATATACAGGCAACCGGGCAAGACCTCCGCCAGCGCAAACAATACCGCTACCACGAGCGCTGGAATGCGCTGCGCAACGAAACAAAATTTCACCGGCTGTATGAGTTTGGCAAAGTGCTGCCACAAATCAGGAGCAAGCTGGAAAATGACCTTGCCAGCAAAGAACTTACGCAGCAAAAAGTATTGGCCACCGTCATCAGCCTGATGGAAAGAACCTTTATCCGGGTAGGCAGCAATGAATATGAAAAAGCAAATGGATCTTATGGATTAACTACCCTGAAAGATAAGCATGTGATCATTAACGGCAATACCGTACAATTTAGTTTCAGGGGTAAAAAAGGCATTGAACACCAGATCAGCCTCAACAACAAGCGCCTGGCCCGCATGGTAAAACAATGCCGCGATATTCCCGGCAAAGAACTCTTTCAGTATTATGATACAGATGGCAGCCGGAAAACAATTGATTCCGGCATGGTAAACCAATACATCAAAGACGCCGCCGGCATTGACTGCAGTGCTAAAGATTTCCGCACCTGGGCAGGTTCTGTGCATGCATTGCAGGCATTCCGATCGCTGGGTGAGGCATTAACGGCCATGGAGAAGAAAAAAAATATGCTCACCGCTTTGGATGAGGTTAGTAAAAAACTGGGTAATACCCGCACTGTTTGCAAGAAATATTATGTGCATCCCAGCTTACTGCAACTGTACGAAGAAGACAACTTATCCGGTTACCTGTCAGCACTTGACAGCCTGGAAGCACCGGATAACAAAACCGGGCTTACCGCAGAAGAAAAAGTGCTGATGAAAATCCTGAAACAGTTCATCTGATTTCCTTTCTGGCTACCTTTATTCAACAAGCGCAAACAGCTGGTAGTCCTGTAATTATGGACTGGCTTTTGCAATACAGCATAGCCATAATATTACTATTCTGAAGTTTACCATTTTATGCCTTTAAAAAAGCTTGTTGAACAGACGCCGAGATCGCTATTTTCCCGGGTGAGCAGGCTTTTCCTGAAAATTCTGCTGGGCATCTTTATATTGCTCTTATTAGTGATTGTATTGGTACAAACGCCTTATGTTCAGAACATAATCCGCGAAAAGGGCCAGCAATGGTTGTCCGCCAAACTGAAGACTAAACTCTCCATTGGCAAACTCTATATCGGGTTTCCCCAAACCGTTGAGCTGGGTGATGTGTACATAGAGGATCTTCAGAAAGATACCCTGCTGGCCGGTAAATCAATTAAAGTAAATATCAATATGTGGAAATTACTCCACAGCGATATTGCCATTAATTCCGTTGCGCTGGAAGGCATCACCGCCAAAATAAAAAGACAGCTGCCCGATACCAGTTTTAATTTTCAGTTTATTGCTGATGCGTTTGCCAGCAAGGGTGCGGCTCCACCCTCACCAAAAGATACCACTGCCCTGAAATTGGCGCTGAATAAGCTGCTGATGAATAAAGTGCGGCTGATCTACAATGATATTGTTACCGGCAATGATATGGAAGTATGGATTGAACACAGCAATACTGTTATTAGCAGGCTCGACCCCACCCATATGCAGTACAGTATTCCGCTGATTGAAATGAAGGGTGTGTCTGCAAAGATTTACCAGAACAAGCCGCTGCAAACTCCTGAACAAAATACTGAAGCCCTAAAAAAAATTGGTCAGCCTAACCCGCTGCAACTGCTGCTTAAAACAATCAATCTGTCTGATATTAAGCTCGACTACCGCAATACGGTGGATGCATTGAGCAGCAATATAAAGTTGGGTACATTAGCGGCCGATGTGCGCAGCTTTGACCTGGACAAGCAGTTGATATTGGTGGATGGACTTACATTGAATAAAACAATGGCATCCGTTCGTATCGGCAAACAAAAAACAGCGGAAAAGCTCAGTAAAAAAGTGGCGCCTGTTATTGATTCTGCCAATGCAGGCTGGCGACTGCAGGTGTCAAAAACCGAATTGAGGGATAACGAAATTCAATTTGATGATGACAGTAAAGCACCTGTAAAAGAAGGCATAGACTATTCGCACATTCATGCAAAACAACTCTCGATTGCCATCAGTAACCTGTTGTACAGCAAAGACTCTATCGCCGGAAATATTACTGAAGGCAGCCTGCACGAACAAAGCGGCTTTGTGCTGAACAGCTTCACCACTAATTTTCTGTACACTGAAAATAAGGCCTACCTGAAAGATCTCAACCTGCGCACCCCGGGCAGTTCCATTCAAAGATCGCTGGAAGTGAATTATCCTTCGATTGAAGCTATCCAGAAAGATCCGTCTAAAATGATAATCGATCTTGACCTGCGCAACAGCAGCATTCAATTGAAAGATATCCTGCAATTTGTACCCTCTCAAAAAGCGCAGCCAGCTTTCAAAAACAGCAATGCAGTATGTAAGATAAACAGCAGGTTGCAGGGCAGCCTGGCCAGCCTTGATATACCGGTATTGCAATTCAGCGGTATTGGTACCAGCAGCATAGATATTGCGGGCAATATTAAAAACGTTACCGACCCTAAAAAATTTCACGCAAACCTGGTGATAAAGAATATTCGCAGTACACGCAAAGACATCCTGGGTTTGCTGCCTCCCAAAACACTGCCTGACAATATCAGCTTACCTGAGCAGTTCAGCCTGAGTGGAACTTTTAATGGTGGCATAGACGCTATGCAAACAGATTTGGCCCTGCGCAGCAGCCTGGGCGATGCCACTGTAAAAGGCAGTGCTTCGCGGTTTACAGATTCCATCAATGCGCTGTATGACCTGGTTGTTACCGTTAATAAGTTAAACCTGGCTGTACTGCTGAAAGATACCAGTAAAACGCTTGGATTGGTAAGCGGACGTTTTGCAGCTAAAGGGAAAGGCTACGACCCTCACTATGCCAATGCGAAATTCCATGGGCTTGTCCGTTCAGTGGGCATCAAACAATACAACTACCAAAACCTGCGTATGGATGGCAGCATTGCTCAACAGCAACTGACACTGGTAGCTGATATCAGAGATCCCAATATTTCATTATCGCTGGATGCCAACGGAAGTTTTACCACTACCTATCCTTCGCTGCGGTTGACCATGCTGGTGGACACACTTCAGACCCTTCCATTGCACCTTACAACAGATACCATTTTTTACAAAGGCCTGCTCACCGCTGATTTTCCCTCTACCAATCCCGATAGCCTGGAAGGAAAATTACTGATAACGCTGTCGCTGCTGGTTAAAAACAAGCTGAACGTACCCATGGATACCCTGCAGTTATCAGCCGGCAGTAACGACAGTGGCCGCTTTGTTCACCTGAACAGCGATGCTGTTACAGTGCAGCTGAACGGGCAGTATAAACTAACAGAAATGGGCAGTGTTTTTCAACAGGCCATGGAACC
>JANPGT010001018.1:0-4366 GCA_031424135.1 Chitinophagaceae bacterium | reverse complement strand
ATAGACCGGCTGAAAATTACTGCTGAAAACCGTATTGCTGTTGACTGTTGTTAACTGGCCAACCCTGTCGATACATACCCCAGCTGTTAGCTCTTTGTTTAAAGGTAACCATGCTACCAACTGACCTTCACTTACCGGCACCAGGCAGGTATTAAAAGCATTGCTTCTTATTTCTGCTGCGTCTAAAACCCGGTTGTAAAGCCTTACCTGTTTGATACTGCCCACAAGGCCGTCTGAGGTTGCACCTACTACCAAGTTGGCAGCATTTGAATTGGTTACGGACAAAGGCACCGTTGTTGCGCTGTAAGCAAAATCATATTCAACGGTACCGGCCGCTATTTCTGCGGGAGAAAGCGATGGAGAGACAGATGGGGTATAGTTATATTCATTGGTGATGAGCTTGCTGTTCACGAGGTTGCCATTTACATATATCCTAACCGGGTTCTGCCAGTTGCCGGTATTTTGCACAGCGATATGCAGCCACTGATCAACACCTGCCAGTCCGGTGATATCACTGGTGATTTCTGCCGTCACAACCCTGTACAAGGACCGGGGAACATCCACCGTTACCTTAGTACGCACGTCCACAGGCGGGCGACTGTTGTAAGGCGATGGCCACTGGTAGCCTGTTATTTTGCTAAGCGTCTGCGTCCATAATTCGCTGCCGTGTGCTGCCAAATCAACCATTAGCCTGCCATTGTTAAGGTAGATTTTATAGCCGTCCGTTTTATTGTTGCCGGTATTGATGGATTGCTTGGTAAATATTGTCTGGCCAGCAGTAAGGCTATTCAATTTCACAAACGCCTCAACAGTAAATGGTAACGCTGACTGCTGAATGGCCGGATTGTCTGCCAGCACGATGCTGGCGCTACCGTTCATGACCGGCGCATCGCTGTACTCATAGCAATAATCTTTGTCTGCCAACCTGAAATTTTTAACCCTTAGCATCTTTTCGCTACCGTTGGCCGTCTCATCAATTGGCTGTACGCCTGCAGGCGGAATGGTCTTTACCAGGTTGCCCGACTGATCGTAATAGTACAGCGTGTAGTGGTATTCCGATGGCCGGTCATACACCGTTTCAATGATTAGCCTGGGCGTAATGCTCAGGCATTTGGTGTAATAAGCATCGCGGTAATCGCGTCTTATTTTCTCCATATATTCCAGGTAGTCGCTGTGGGCATTGCCCATGGCCAGGCTCAGTTGCTGGCTGACACATTCATTGTTAGCTGTTGGCAGCAAAGGTTGCAGGGGTTTGTTGCAAATAGCATATAAAGAAGCATCAGTATCCGGCTCAATATCCCCCTTAAAATTAATTGTAATCGCATCGCAGTTTCCTGTATTACTCATGGAATAACTGAACAGGGAATCCGGTCGAATCGTAATATTAAAATCATTGGCCAGCCTGAATGCATTAAAATAGTTCAGTAAAGAATCATAAGGAAGCCTGTAGTCAACAGCCGGCAGGTTCACTGCTGTGCACCATTGGGTGTGCAGCAGTGAAAAGTAAAGTGCCAATAAACGGGCATCCACCGTGTCAGGAAAAACCTGCTTAAACTTTTGCAGTTCGGGGAATGCATCGCAACAGGTAACAAATTGCGGAATACAGGCAACAATATTATTTGTTGAAGTATCACAGACAGGCACAGGCCCATTTCCCGGAAAATGGAACACGATGTTGCAGCGGGCAGCCAGGTTGCTGTAATAGTTAAAATTTAGCTTGCGATGCAACTCTGTATTCAGCCATAGGGTGAGATGTACTTTGTAAACACTGTCCGCCGGGGGATTTCCGACGGGCCTTGTAAAATAACCCGGCTTTAGTGCTTCAAAATGCCTGCAGGCAGCCATGAAATTTTCACAACTGATGGTATCCGCTGATGCAATTTGCCAGCTGCAATTTTCCAGGGCATTGTATATATCAACAGATGAAAGACTGAACGCATATTTCCGGTTGATGTATTTTGCCAGTAATTCATAGTAATCAGGATCAACTGTCTCAATAAAAACATAGCCTGTACTAAAATTCAATACTTCATCGTGCAGCAAAGCGCAGGACAAGCAGGTTTGAGGAGCTGCATCTGTGCAACTGAGCGAAGCCGGCAGCACAACAGGCTGTGGTGTTACGCAATTGTTTTCAGACGCAGTCAGCAGGCTGCTGATAGTGGCATCCGTTAAAGAGAAATTGGGGTCTATGTTTTTTTGGAGGTACTGACTGAAGCTGTTGTAGCCGGTAGCGGAGTGATAAGCTGCCTGCCAGGTTTTCAACTTATCATAGGCACAGCTGCTTAGGGTGCGGACCACTTCGTTAGTATACAAAGGCTTTTCATCCATGGCAGGCGGATAATCTAACAGTAAATCATTGCAGGCTGAAGAGAACCTGCCCGCGCCTAAAACCCGCAGCAATACATCTTTAAAATTCATATCGCCGTTCGGTGTGGTCAGGATTGTGCTGGATGCGCCAAACGGATGCTCCTGCACATTTATACGGCAACTGCTTTTGCAAACTGCCAGTAACCCTTCCCTGATCTCAATTAATTCAGCAGCATCTACAGAAAGATTACATCCTTGCAGTTTTTGCATCCACCCATCCGCGTACTGCATACAAGTTTCATCACACTCCGCTATCATGCTGCTGGTAGCAGCGGCAGTCAGCTGAGCCCTTGAAGTGTTTCGTAACTGCACGTTAATAGAAGACAGACTGATACCGTTATAGTTGCGGCGTATCTTTGAATAATAGGGATGGGTAGGATTGCAACGCACAAAATCTATAAGATAGACAAGATTCTCCGTGCCGTTTACCGTTTGAGCAGCATCTGCCACTGTGCCCGCAGGAAAAACCACCTGTCCACCTGCATTTGGCACCAGCTGGTTACCGAGGTTTACTGCCAGATATTGAATAGTAATGTCGGCAGCTGTTTTTTCACTTCCCCTGTATGCTATTTGAACTGTGCCCGCATGGTTACTGATTTCGAAAAATGAAGCAGCGGTGCACACAACAGGCGCTGTAACAGAAGGGTCAATTAAAGGCAAAAAAGCAGCGGCAGGATCCGCAAACAAACTGCTTGAATTACATTGTGTGTTTTTATCTTTTAGTTCCTGTCTGGCAGTGTAATACAATACTTTGAAAAGGGCCCACTCATCTTCTGCGCGGTTGCATCCCGGCGTACGCGGACAGGGGATTACCTGTTCTGCATAATCGCCATTCACCATTTTCCGCCGGCAATAAACATTCCAGCGTACAAAGCCCATTATGTTTTGGCCAGTTGCATTATAATTGTCCAACGCTTCCAAAAAAGTCATTTTTTTGGAAGCTCCTTGTGCACCTGCGGCGAAATACGGATCATTGTCAATTACAGCAGCATAATCATCTGCAAACCAACAGTGCTGTGCGGAAGCAGACGCGGCGTTGGCAGCATTTAGAAAATTCCCCTCATACACAGCGTTTTCCGCATTCTTACCGCAGTCTGTAATAAAGCAATTGTTTGTGTTCTCAGGATGGTAAGGCAATAAGATATCTACCCATGCATCATCCCACCGGGTAATTATCTCCTGTTCACTAAACTGGTTAAAAGGCTTTGTAACGCCATTGATGGTTATACTGGTTGTTAAAGACTGATGGTTCTTCAAAAAAACATTGATATCTCTTTCAATAAAAACATTGGTCGCAGCATCGTACAGCATATATTGTCCGCCCGGCGTAACATCATCCTTTAACTGCCGGGTTTCTTCTTCACAGGGAATCTGCGTTTTTCCGCAGCCCAGCTGTAAAAAATTGCACTCCTTCAGCAACCGGCCGTACATTACTTTCAACCATGCTGTATCTGTCTCACTGGGGGAGATAGTGTACTGCTCTTTTAAAACAGCTGTCATTCTTTCAATAAAATCTTTCTCCGCTCCAAGTTCTGCCTGGCAGGTCTCACAATTATTAAAACAGTTATCAAGATCCATTTTGTACATATACACACGCTGAAAATCGACCTCCTGCTTTAAGGAAATATCCTGCAGCAGGTATTGATTGATGTAGTAATCAACCGCTTTACGGTTAAGCGTTAATTTGTAGGTGATATTGTATTCCCCCGGCTCCTGAATGGCCACTGGCAGTTTGCCTTCCTGCCGGGTAGGGGCCGGCTCACAGGTAGTTTTCTCTGTAAATACGGCTTCCTGTTTTACAGACTGAACAGGATTGCCGCAATTATCCGTTATGCTGATAGACAGATCGTAATAACAATCTGCACAGATTTTAGTGTTTGCAATTCCATACAATACCTGCAGGCTCAATGGCGTAAACTCATATTGCAATGTAAAATTGCCTGTTGCTGTTGCCAGAAATGTTCCACTATAGGTAAGCGAAAGTTCCTCCGGGTTTCTA
>JANPGT010001017.1:0-3025 GCA_031424135.1 Chitinophagaceae bacterium | reverse complement strand
CCATTGTACACCATTCTCAGGTGATTTTCTTTGTCGGTCTGCAGCAATATAGCGTGGTTACGTGTTTCAACGGGGATGGTTACCTGCTGCCCAAACGCGGCAGCGGTGACAGTGAGTATAAATACCAGTAACTGCGATGTCTTCCTGAATTGTTTACTGAAGGAAAAACCCATAAAGCAATATTTCAAATCGTTGATAAATTTTCAATTACTGACGATTCAGAGGTCCAGTATCCTGTCGTCTCTATTCAAAATACTGTATACTGAATACTATTTCTTCAGCTCCAGCTGAATCACTGTATCTGTATCATTCATTTTTACGGTATCAAGAAAAACGGTTACACCACCCGGCACCTGCTTGAACCTAAGCTTTTCTTTACCCGCAAAGGCGCTTACTGCAATTACTTTTACCTGTTCCAGCGGAATGAAAATGGAGGCAGCGGGTTCAGGCATTTTTATGATATGTGCATAAAGGGTATTATTCTTACCGGTTACCACACCCCATGGCTGGGGTGCTACCAGGTTGCCCCTGGTGCCGTATATGGTTTCTCCGTATTGCTGCAACCATTGGCCGGTGGCCTTCAAAGTATCGGTAAATTCAGGTTGTATTTTACCGTTAGGCATTGGGCCAACATTCAGCAGCAGGTTGGCATTGCGGGCGGGTGCGTTGACAAGATAATGTATCACCTGGCGGGCAGACTTGTAATTGGTATCTGTAATATTAAAGCCCCAGGATCCATTCATGGTTTCGCAGGTCTCCAGCGGCAGGGCGCGGGAAGCTTCCTGGAAACTGAGGCCTGACTTGTTTTCGCCCGGCAGATCTCTTTCAAACATCTGGAAATCTTCCCCTGCAAAAGGTGTAAGATGGTGATTATTACCAATCATACATTGCGGCTGCAGTTTGTGTATAAGACTGTAGATTTCATTGTAATGCCAGTCAATTCTTGAAGAGCGATCTTTTTCCCCCTCCGGGTTGGTCTGATCCCAGTGCCCGTCGAACCAGATACCTCCAATACTGCCGTAATTGGTTAATAATTCAGTCAACTGATTTTTCATAAACTGCAGGTAGCTGGCATAATCGCCCTTGCCTTTGCGGCCGGATTTCTGCCCGGTGCGGCCGGTTTCGTGCGGGTAATCGTCACGGCGCCAGTCCAGCAAAGAATAATACAAATTCAGCTGTATACCCTGTTTATGGCATTCATCGGCCATCATCTTTACAATATCTTTTTTATAGGGCGTATGCATGATATTGAAATCGCTGTATTGGGTATCCCACATGCTGAATCCGTCGTGGTGACGGGTAATCAGGGTGATGTATTTCATGCCGGCCTCCTTTGCCATGCGCACCCATTGTTCTGCGTTAAATTCTATGGGGTTGAAAAAATCCATCAGCCGGCTATAGTTTTTTACGGTGATGCCGCGATCGTTCATCACCCACTCTCCCGAACCGGGGATACTGAAAGGTCCCCAATGAATAAAAAGGCCGAACCGGGCACTGTTAAACCATTCACGGGCTTTACTATTTTCAGGGCTGGGCTGGTATTCCTGCGAAAACGAACAGGCAGTCAGCAGCAAACAAAACAAAGCAACAGACAATTTTTTCATGCAATTAAATTTGATGGGATTGAACGGTGTTGATGGCTTAAAACTAAGTAAAAAAAATATAGCAGCAGTATCCTTATCATAAACAGATCGCTGCTGCAAATAACGTATTTTTATCTGCGGCCGTGCCATGCAGGACTTTTCTTCTTCAAAAGGGGAATCTGCTGCAACAGCAGGCCAGCCTACCGGCTTATCCTGAAAAAAGCGCCATAAAAATCAACCAACAGTTATCCCCAAAATAAATTGCCATGAAGCAGATCTGCGGCCTCTTTATTGTACTGCTGTCCCTCTCCTGCTATGCACAGCAGTCATCCCGCGTAAGGGTGTATAGCAAAGTTTTCACCACCTACCCTTTCAGCGATCCTGACCCGGTACCCGATCCCGCTGCAGCCATCTATCCCTACAGCCATTTTGATGGGTATACCAACCAGCCGGTGCAGAAAGCATGGAAAGTGGTAGAGCTTGAAAACGATTATATCCGTGTGATGGTGCTTCCTGAGATTGGCGGCAAAATATGGTCGGCCGTTGAGAAAAAAACCGGTAAAGAGTTCATCTATTATAACCATGTGGTGAAATTCAGGGATGTGGCCATGCGCGGTCCCTGGACCAGCGGCGGTATCGAATCTAATTTTGGTATTATTGGTCATACCCCCAACTGCGCTACACCGGTAGATTATACCACACTTAACAGGGCCGATGGCAGTGTAAGCTGTGTAGTGGGTGCGCTTGATTTGCTTACACGCACGCCATGGCGGATTGATATTAACCTGCCGGCCGACAAGGCCTATTTCACTACAAAATCTTACTGGTTCAATCCATCCGGTACAGAACAACCCTACTATCATTGGATGAATGCCGGCATAAAAGCGGCTGGTAATTTAGAATTTATTTACCCGGGTACTGGTTTTATTGGTCATGAAGGAGAGATGGGTGAATGGCCGGTGAACAGTAAAAATAACAAAGCTATCTCATGGTACGGGAACAACAATTTTGGGGGCTATAAATCCTACCACGTTTTTGGAAAGTATACCAATTTCTTTGGCGGTTACTGGCATAAGGAAGATTATGGCGTTGTACGCTATTCTGACCACGATGATAAACCAGGCAAGAAATTATGGATATGGGGACTTTCGCGCCAGGGCATGATCTGGGAAAATTTGTTAACCGATAAAGACGGTCAGTATGTTGAAATACAGAGCGGGCGTCTTTTTAACCAGTCTGCAGCTGAAAGTGCCCTCACGCCTTTTAAGCACCGGGGCTTTGCACCTTATGCTACCGATACCTGGACGGAATACTGGTACCCTGTAATGGCCACCCGCGGTTATGTGTTTGCCAATCAACTGGCAGCACTGAATGTATTACAGGAAAACGGATGGCTAAAAATATACCTGTCGCCCGTGCAGGGCCTGCAGGATACACTAACG
>JANPGT010001016.1:0-10858 GCA_031424135.1 Chitinophagaceae bacterium | reverse complement strand
CCGCAAAAACCAGCATCCCCAGAAAGGAAGCAAAAAATATCTTAAAGAATTGACGCATGTTTTCTATACAATTTTAGCAAGCCGGTAAATTTAAAGATATTTGGAGCCGGCATATGTTACAATATATGAATACAGTTTATTTACTGACAGGCGGCAATGTAGGCAATCGGCAGCAATATTTGCAGCATTCAGCTCATCTAATTGAGGAGGCCTGATTTAGAAAAGGCGCCTGGTCTGTTTTGCCCCAGGCAGCTGTTTCATAGAGAGCCGATTGCCGGGTGATTTTTCCACAGGCCTCCTCAATTAGATAAGCTGAATGCTGCAAATATTGCTGCCGATTGCCTACATTGCCGCCTGTCAGTAAATAAACTGTATTCATATATTGTAACATATGCCGGCTCCAAATATCTTTAAATTTACCGGCTTGCTAAAATTGGATAGAAAACATGCGTCAATTTTTTAAGATATTTTTTGCTTCCTTTCTGGGGATGCTGGTTTTTGCGGTGCTGGCAATATTTATTTTGGTGGTCTGGATAGCGGCCCTTGCCGGCAGCGTGTCGTCCGATAAGCCAATGGTGGGTAATAAGGCAGTTTTGTACCTTGATCTCGGACAATCCATCCAGGAGCAGGTGCAGGATAACCCGCTTTCGGGATTCAGTTCAGACGACAATTATGATACGCCCGGTTTGTTTGACCTGGTAAGGCTCATCAAATATGCGAAAACTGACAGTGCAGTTAAAGGCATTTATATCAAATGCAGCGATAACGCCAACGGCTTCGCTACTTCAGACGAATTGCGGACAGCCCTGCAGGATTTCAAAACCAGTAAGAAATTTATTTACAGCTATGCTGATGTGATTTCGCAACGGGCATACTATGTGGCCAATGTTGCAGACAAAATATATTGCAATCCAAAAGGCGGACTGGAGTGGAAAGGGTTTTCACTGCAGTATATATTTTTTAAACAAACCTTAGACAGGCTCGGCATTGAACCACAGATATTTTATGCAGGCAAATTCAAAAGCGCTACTGAACCCTTCCGTACAGATAAAATGACAGAAGCCAACCGCCTGCAATCGTCTGTATTTCTAAACGATTTGTATAACCGCTTTTTAACAGAGACCGCCGCCGCCAGGAATATTGACACTGCCACGCTGCACCAGTATGCAAATACCATGGCCCTGGCAACAGCAGCAGATGCGGTAAAATACCAGCTGATAGATGGTGTTATGTACGATGATGAAGTAAAAGACGAAATAAAAAAACGGCTATCTCTGGCCAGCGCTGACAAGATTAATTTTTTGCAGATGGGGAAATATGCAAAAGCAGTGAATTATAAAACGGGCAGGGGCAGCGACCGGATTGCACTCATCTATGCGCAGGGAAGTATTGTAGACGGCAAGGGCGATAAGGGAGAAATTGGCGGAGATACCTACCGTGGGTTAATTCGCACTGCAAGAATGGACGATAATATCAAAGCCATTGTTATCCGTGTAAACAGCGGGGGCGGCAGCGCCATGGCCAGCGAGAATATGTGGCGCGAATTAAGCCTGGCCCGTAAGCAAAAACCGGTAATACTAAGTTTTGGCGATTACGCGGCATCGGGTGGTTATTATATGTCCTGCGGCGCCGACAGCATTTTTACGCAGGCCAATACACTCACGGGCTCAATTGGGGTATTCAGTATTATACCCAATATGCAGAAGTTGTTTAATGATAAACTGGGGATCAGTTTTGACGGGGTAAAAACCAGTCCCTACGCAGACATGCCTACCACCAGCCGCCCAATGAATGAAATAGAAAAAAAGTTCTTCCAGAACAGTGTAGATACTATTTACAACACTTTTCTTCACCGCGTATCAGCGGGTAGAAAAATTAATGTGGCATTGGTAGACAGCATCGGGCAGGGCAGGGTATGGACAGGTAGCAGGGGCGTAGACCTTGGTCTGGCAGACAAAATCGGCGGCCTGCAGGATGCCATTGATTGCGCAGTACGTATGGGCAAGGTAAAAGATTTCAAAATAAAGGAATATCCGGAACCACTCAGCTGGCTGGAGACAATTTTTGGTGGCTATAAGAAAAACATGCAGGCCAAAGCCATGAAAGAAGAGCTGGGAGCGGAAGGCATGAATATCTACCAATCGGTAAAAAAAATAAAAGCCGCTGTGGGCACTGCACAGGCAAGGATGCCTTTTGAGCTCACCATTAATTAGTCGATAGTCTTGAATCTGTAGTCGTTAGCCGGCAGATTATCTACGCCGTTTGCGATTAGTATTGCATACGATACTATTGTGCCTGGGTTAGGGATGTTTATTTACCAGAGCGTTGAGTTAATACGGTTGTATTCAAATTTTCTTAATCCTAAACGGCTTATCTGGAAGGCTTATTATTGACTACCGGCTACCTAACTCCCCATTCCCAAATCCCAAACTGTGTCTTCTTATCTATCATATGGCCGTTTTGTTTAAGGGTAATAATGATTTGTCCGCGGTGATGCGCTTCATGCGCCAGCAGGTATCCCAAAAAAGCAGTCGCATGCGGTTTAAAACCTTTTATCTTTCCAGTAGCAACAGACAGCTGGAAAAGCTGTTCAATGGCCTTCCCGGATTGGGTGAGTGCATTTTTGAGTGCTTTCTTATTCAATGCTTCATCATCGCTTAGTTTTGACAGGCCGGCCAGTAATTCGGGTGCGGCGGCTTTCAGCCACATCATTCTTACGTCGTGCAGGTGTGCCCATTGCCTGCCTGCAGAGCGGCCTTTGCCGCCAGTGTATACATCCGGCAGGTGTTCTTCCGGTATTCCATCCAGCAAATAAAGGTTAACGCGGTTGTTAATGGCAAATGTTTCTGTTAGCTGTTCATGAGTAGACATGCTTAAATGATTTTTGCAGCAATAATTTAATAAGATAGTTTTGTTTCAAATAGCAAAAATACATGGACAAACCATATAGTCAATGGAGGGCAATGCTGGCCATTACCAAAGCTTCACTGAAAGCCACCTTCCGGAGCCCGCAGTCTGTATTTTTCAGTTTATTTTTCCCTATAGTACTGATTGTCATTTTTGGGGCACTGAGTGGTGGAGGCGGTATTTCGCTGGACATTGCTTTCCACAGCAGCAGCGATACCAATAATGCCGTATACAAAGCCATGACCGGCAGCCCGGTTTTCGACATAAAAAAAGGCAGCGACGCAGATATCGAAGACAGGCTGAAAAAAGGCCGTATTACAGCTATCATAGACATACAGAAAAGCAATATTGCAGGGGCCGGGTATACGGTACACCTTAAAACCACCTCGGCCAGCCAGAAAGATTTGCCTGTACTGGAAACACTTCTGCGCGATATTATTAACGCGGTGAACAATGCCGGTAAGCCGGTGGCCGGTAGTTATGCCACAATAGAAAAGGAACAGATTCCGGGGCGTGTGTATAAAATGATTGATTTTTACCTGCCGGGCATGCTGGGCTTCTCACTGATAGGTGCTTCCGTATTTGGGGTGGCTTTTGTCTTTTTTTCTTTCAGGGAAACCCTTGTATTAAAACGCATGTACTCTACACCGGTAGGCAAGGGATATATTGTTGCAGGCGAGGGAATAGGCCGTATTATATTTCAGCTGACTACCGCCGTAGTACTCATTCTCTTTGGGAAATTCTTTTATGGGTTCACCCTGGCCAACGGTTTTGTAACTTTTGTGGAACTGCTGGTGCTGAGCCTGCTGGGCCTGGTAGTGTTTATGGGTTTTGGCTTTATTGTAAGCAGTGTGGCAAAAAACCAGAATGTGATTCCTATTTATGCCAACCTGTTCATGTTTCCCCAATATTTTCTTTCGGGTACGTTTTTCCCAAGAAGTGCATTGCCGCAGGGGGTTCAAATCATTGTTAAGTACCTGCCGCTTACAGCGCTCAATGATGCCATGCGCAAAGTATCTTTTGAAGGTGCCCATTTATGGCAGACACCGGTAGAGCTGGCTATTCTTGCAGCGTGGTGCCTGGTTATTTATGCCGTAGCCGTTAAAGTATTCAGGTGGGATTAACCTTAAGGTAGATCCGTTTAAAAAATTATTATGCGATTTATTAAACTTGCGCTCATCAGCGCTGTTGTACTGTTTGGTATTATCCTGCTGATTTCATTGCTCCTTCCTTCACATGTACGCATTTCAAGGGCCATTGATATCAACGCTTCAAGGGAAAAAATATACCCATTGGTGGCCGATGTAAAGCAATGGGATAAATGGAATGAGTATATCAGGGCATACCATAACAGGGTAACACAAACTGCCTCGCTGAAGGCGGATGAGATAACAATTTCCATTACCGGCAAAGCGGACACCCTGGTTACGGCAGAATGGCTGCAGCCATCAGGCAACAAATTTGGCAATGGATTTGCAATAATTACCAACGCTGGTGGCCAGGGTCATACTACTGTGCAATGGTATTTTGATTTTCATGTTAAATGGTACCCGTGGGAGAAATTCCAGAGCATTGTGTATGATGAGCAGCTGGGCCCGGTAATGGAAAAGTCGCTGGCCAACCTGAAGCAGATTACAGAGAAATCTGACTAACTTTATTTTCCGGATAAATAGTGTACCGTTATTTTTTAAAATAAAAATTGAATAATATGAAATCATTCCTGATGTTAGCGGCTGTATGTATTGTAACCTTAACCGCCTGCGGCCAGAACGACAAATCAAAACGACCCAGCCCGCCTGCCACTGCCTCCGGTACTACCGCCAGCGGTACGGCCATTACCATTGATTACAGCCAGCCTTCTGTTAAAGGACGTACCATAGGAAAAGATATTGAGCCCATGCCCGGCAAGGTATGGCGTACAGGCGCCAATGAAGCCACTGTTTTTACGGTAAGCAAAGATGTAAAGATAGAAGGCCAGGCATTGCCTGCAGGTAAATACGGTTTGTACAGCCTGGCTACCGGTGACGACTGGACCATTATCTTCAATAAAACATGGAAGCAGTGGGGCACAGAATACAAGCAGGCGGATGATGCGCTGCGGGTAAAAGTAACCGGGGGCAAAGCCGCCAGTTTTGCGGAGAAATTCACCATCACCGTTTCTAAAGACGGCAAAGTAAATCTTTTATGGGGCGGTAATGATGTTGCCTTTAAAGTGGAATAACTAATACCGGTATGACCTCTGGTGCCGACCGGTAATAACTGTCAGACGCCATCTGTATTATGCAGATGGCGTTTGCATTTCCGTTACTATCTCCATCATAACAGCATATATTTTTTCCAATTCTTTTTCAGTTATGCAATAGGGCGGCATAATGTACACCGTGTTGCCCAGGGGCCTGATATACACGCCCAGCTGCAATGCTTTTCCGGTAATGGCGGCCGCAATATTATTTAGGTATTCATCGCGGCCCCTGTCTATTTCAAAAGCAATGATGGTGCCCAGCTGGCGGATATTTTTTACAGGCAGGGAAGCGTTTACCAGTTCTGTCAAAAACGATTTGTTGAGCGCCGTTATCAGTTGAATTTGCTGGCCGCAGGCATCTTTTTCCAGCAGGTCTAAACTGGCCAGCGCCGAGGTGCAGGCCAGCGGGTTGGCTGTAAAGGAATGACCATGAAAAAATGTTTTTAACTTGTCATCGCTTACAAATGCAGCTACTATTTTTTGTGTAACAGCGGTTACCCCCAGGGCCATGGTGCCGCCGGTAAGTCCTTTACTGAGGCAGATGATGTCTGGTTTCTGCTGGCAATAGTCAGACGCAAACAGCTTACCTGTTCTGCCAAATCCAGTCATTACTTCGTCTGCAATACAGATAATACCATATTGTTTTACTGCCTGCAGCAATTGGTCCAGCAACGCGGCTTCATACATTTTCATACCACCGGCGCCCTGCACCAGGGGCTCATAGATAAACGCAGCAATCTCCTCAGCCTTTAGCTGTATAATCGCTGCAAGTGCATCTATATTGTCAACGGTGGGCGTATCAATAAAAATTACTTCAAACAGCTTGTCGTGGAAAGCCAGGGTAAACACACTCCGGTCGCTCACACTCATTGCGCCAAAAGTATCGCCATGGTAACTGTTATTAAACGCCAGTATTTTTGTTCTTGTCTTTTTTTTGCTTATAGCTGAAGGCGCGTGGCGCTCAGCTTCCTCCTGGTTCCACCAGTACTGCAAACTCATTTTAATGGCTACTTCTGTGGCGGTAGAGCCGTTGTCTGAGTAAAATATTTTTGAAAAATGGCCCGGCAATTTTGGTAGCAGCCGTTCTGCCAGCGTAATGGCGGGCAGGTGAGTAAACCCGGCAAAAATAACCTGCTCCAGTGTGTTGGCCTGTTCATAGATCTTCTCTGCAATATAAGGATGCGCATGACCATGAAGGGTTACCCACCAGCTGCTGATAGCATCTATGTATTGATGACCATTTTCATCTTCCAGCAGGGTCCCTTTTCCACGCACAATGGGTATCGGCGCAGGGGAGTGTTTAAAAGGCGTAAACGGATGCCAGATAACGGCCTGGTCTCTTTCCTGCAAGTTCATGGGGCAAATGTAGGATATTGCAAAATTTAAAAGTAAAAAGTCAAAACCGGTGAACTCAATGGCTTATTTTATATCTGGCAATAAGTATAGTTTTAGGGCGACATTTTTGACTTTTTTATTTTTGACTTTTAAATTCCCATGCAACACTTGTACTATATCGCGTGTCAAGAGCATACCGGATGACAGAAAACAATCAATTAATAAGGGATTGCCTGCATGGTAAGCCTGCTGCCCAGCGTGCGCTGTATGAGCAGTACGCCCCCTCTATGCTGGGCGTCTGTTACCGGTATACCAAGAGTGTCAGCGATGCGGAAGACGTGCTGCAGGAGGCTTTTGTGAAAGTATTCAAACATTTGCAGCAGTTTGAAGGCAAGGGTGAACTGGGCGCCTGGATACGCAGGATAATGGTGACCACGGCCATTAATTATTTGAAACGCCACAGCCGTTACCAGGCAGACTTATCCTTCAGCGATATTACGATGCACCCCGTTTCTTCAGACAACCCTGCAGTAACAACCGATGCCAAAGACCTGGCGGACCTAATCAGGCAACTACCACCAGGCTACCAGACCATTTTTAATTTACACGCAGTGGAAGGATATACCCATGTAGAAATAGGGAAAATATTGGGGATCAATGAAGGCACATCAAGATCACAGTATGCCAGGGCAAGGGCCCTCCTGATTAGCTGGCTGGAAAAGCAATCAGGCACACAAAAAAAAACCAGTTATGCCAGGAAATGAATTTGAAAAGCAGGTGCAGCAAAAGATGGACGAATTAAAATTCGTTCCGTCCGCCACTGTATGGCAGGAGGTGGAAAAGCAGATCAATGAGCGCAAAAAAAGGCGGCTGCCATTTTTGTGGCTTTTGCTGCTGGGTGTATTCCTGGGCGGTGCCACCTGGCTGTACAGGGTAAATAATATTAGCGAAAAACCATCCGTTCAGCACCAGGGTGCTGAACGGGCAGTGGCCGTAGCGGATAATGCCGGGGCTGAAAAAAATGCAGCTACCCCTCCTGGTAAAATCGCTTCTGCCAAACAGGCTGGCGCTGACATACCCGGGGCAGTAACCGCCGGGAAAAAGAAAGCCATCGAGTCCGGCAATCCTGAAGCAACAGGCAAGCCTGGCCAGGAGGGCTACTTAACTGACAAACGAAAGATAAGGCCTGCTGCTGCCCCTGCCGCGCTACCAGCAACAGCCAGCACAATAACACCCGTTCACAACAAAGAAAGCAAAGTGGTAACCGCTGCCGCTGATAAAAGACGGCATGCAGCAGTTGGGAGATCTGCCAGTGAAGCAGGTATTACAAAAACAAGATCCCAGTTACCCCGGCATAAATTATTTAATGAAAAACCAGCAGTCTCCGGGCAAAGTCCGGCGGCAATTGGCAGTGTATTGGCCAATGAAGAAGATAAGGCAGACGGTAGACTGGCAGATAACAATAACACTGTGCAGGCAATTACTCCGCCTGCTGCTGTTGTGTTGCAGGACACTATTGCTGCGCTTATGGCAACCGCTACTGTTGCTGACAGTAGTAAACACAAAGACATAGTAATCAGCCCGCAGCTGTTGGCTGAAAAGAAGCAGACAAATAAAAAGAAAAAAAATATTCAGTGGGGTGTCAGCGCAGGTTTGGGTGGTTCAAACATTTCACAGGGAATATCCGGGGCGGTGTCAGATGTGTTTTCGGCTTCTCCTGCTTACAGTGTGGCGGCGGACCGCAACAGTACACAGAGCACTCCCGGAAATGTAAATAATGGCAACCTGAATTCGTCTACCAGGCCCGGCGCCTTAAAAACAGGACTTTCCTATTCGCTGAACTTGTTTGTAAGCAAACCACTGGGCAGGTATTTTCATTTGATGGCCGCATTGGGGTATAGTTATTACAGCCTGGGGCTGGAAGTAGGTAGTAAGATTGACAGCAATAAAGCGTTACTGCAGTTTAGTAACGGCAACTCCATCGCCTATACCAACCGCTTTCATTTTATTGAACTGCCGGTAACGCTGCAGAAACAATTGGGTAAAACTTCCAGGTTTTCTGTGAATGGGGGTTTGGCGATTTCATTTCTGGCAGGCAGCAATGCATTGCAGTACAGTTCTTCAAAAAATATTTACTTCAAGGACAACAGCAATATTAATAAGGTACAGCTGGGTTTGCAGGCAGGTGTTAACTACCGCCTTTTGCAAAAATCATTTATGGTAGAAGCCGGGCCGCAGCTCAGTTATGGTCTCAGCAATATTTTCAATAAAGAAACCTACGGCAGTATGCATTTGTTTTTTGCAGGTATCAATGCCCGCGTTTACTTTAACAGAAATAAACGGTAAGTGCAACGCTTGGTTTGTACCGGGTGTCAGCATACAAAATACTGTTTATGAAAAATAACCTTTCAGCACCTGCAGCGCCCGCTTTTTTACTGCTGCTGGTTTGCATGCTGTCTTCCTGCTTAAAAGACAATTGCCGCCGTACCTATAAAATATACACCCCGGTACTTACAAAATTAACGGCATTACGGGCATCGGTGAAAAGCCAGCAGCCTTCGGCCATTACCCGCGCGGGTAAAATGTTTACCAGCGGAAAATGGATTTTTCTGAATGAACAGAACAAGGGCATTCACGTTATTGACAACAGCAATCCTGTTCATCCCGTTAAAACAGGCTTCATCAACATCCCCGGCAATATCGATTTGTATGCCAGAGGCAATATTCTTTATGCAGATCTGTATTGCGATTTGGTAGCAATTGATATTACAGACCCGCAGCATATTGCCACTACCAAATACCTCACCAATACATTTCCCGATAAATCCGGTAACAGTATGCTCAGCAACGCGGACTCTATTTTCGTCCTTACAGACTGGATCAGCAGGGATACCACCATAGATTGCGCCGTGGCCAACAGGTTCGACAATTGCCCCAATTGCGGCATTTACAATTCCGCCTCACCGCAAAGCAATAGCCTCTCATCTGCAGCCACCAAAGCCAATGCCGGAGCAGCAGGTTCCCAGGCCCGTTTTGCGGCAGTGAATAACTATATGTACGCAGTAACCACCCGCGATTTGAATGTGATTGATATCAGCAATGCACCCAACCCTGTATTTGTACAAAAGAAAAACATTGGCTGGAATATAGAAACCATCTTTCCTTTCGATAATAAATTATACATTGGTGCCGGCAGCAGTATGAGTGTCTACGATTTGCAGGACCCCGTAAACCCGGTACAACTCTCCTGGAATGGCCACTGGTGCAGTAACGATCCTGTTGTGGCGGATGGCAATTACGCATATGTAACCCTGCACGAAGCCAATGTATGCGGCAGTAAAATCAACCAGCTGGAAATATACGATCTGTCTGCCACCAATTCTCCCCGGCTGGTAAAAACATACCCGTTAACACACCCGCAGGGGTTGTCTAAAGACGGCGACTTGCTGTTTGTTTGCGATGATGGTCTGAAAGTATACAATGCCGCCAATACCGCCAGCCTGCAACTGCTGAAACACCTGAAAGCAACAGATACTTACGATGTGATTGCGCAGAACGGACTGGCCATTGTAGTTGCAAAAGATGGATTGTACCAGTATGACTACAGTAACCTCAACAATATCCGCTTCCTGAGCAAACTATAAAAATATACCATGCATACTATACCATTTGCCTTATCCTTTTTTTTGCTTTTGTATTTTGCCGGCGATACAGCAGCCCAGCAAAAAAAACCGGCTCCGTTATGGCGGTTTCACTCTATCAACACTATTGGTTTGCTGGAAGGCGAGGCAGGGTCTGCTTTTCAGCTGCAGACCATCAACGGGGTTCAGTATAAAAACTGGTTTGCGGGCGCCGGGGCAGGGCTGGACTATTACCGGTTCCGCAGCGTTCCCCTTTTCCTGGATATAAGGAAAATGTTTCCCCTGGCAACCAATACATTTTTTCTTTACGGCGATATAGGCATGCACGCCAACTGGATCACGGAAAAGCAGAAAAACAGCAATAGTTATGTAGCTGCTTTATCAGATTTCAATAATGGTTTGTATACAGATGCTGGCGCCGGTTACCAAATCTGCCTGGGCAACAAGGGTGGGTTGTTAATCAGTGCAGGCTACTCTTTTAAGTCGCTGCGCGGCACTCAGATCGATTATACGCCTATGAGTTACGACGGTCCACCGGCCATTACCAGGCTGAAGTACGATTTAAGCCGCGTATCTGTAAAACTGGGGTTGAAGTTTTAACTGAAATCAATAACGGGAAATGCTGTATAAAGATTATCTGTTAACAGGGCTGTTTTGTGCAGCGATGATGAAAAACGGGATGGCGCAGGGTGAGAATCTGAGCCATCGTCCATCATTTCACTCAATCAACAGC